>NZ_JBEXTX010000034.1:58564-67955 GCF_040614175.1 Amycolatopsis sp. NPDC006131 | reverse complement strand
GCCGGGGTTGGCGTCCGGGTGGTTCTCCCGCGCCAGCTTGCGGTAGGCCTTCTTGATCTCGTCCTGCGAAGCGTCGGAGCCGGCGGCCTGGACCAGCAGGTCGGCCACGGCCGGTTCGGTGCCGGTCACCACCACGGTCGCCGCTGCCGGGCGGTGGCCGTCCAGGTGCGCGGTCACCGTGATCTCCCCGGCGGGCAGGCCGGCGAGCTGGAACGTGCCGTCGTCGAGGGTGCGTGTCTGCCCGACCACCTGGCCGCCGCCGTCGGTGGCGACCACCGCGGTGTCGCCGGCTCCGGCGCCGCCGGGGGCGCGGCGCACGATCCCGGTCACGGTCCCGCCGCCGGACACGACGAAGTCGCGCACGGCGCCGGAGCCGTTGAGGGCGACCGCGGCCGCCTCCGGCTGGAACCCGGGCGCGGTGACGATCAGCGTGTAGGTGCCGGGGCGCAGGCCGGACACCGCGTAGCCGCCGTCCGCGCCGGCCCTGGTGCGGCCGGCCTGCCTGCCGTCCGCGCCGGTCACGGTCACCACGCCGCCGGCGAGCGCGTTGCCGCCCGCGGTGCGCAGACGGCCCGCGATGCGGCCGGGGCCGGTGGCGACGGTGTCCTGCTCGCTCACGTCGACCAGGTCGCCCACCGCGGCGGCGAGTTCGGAGCCGACGGTCTCGTGCGGCTGCCCCGGCGCGGGCTTGCGGGCCGGGCCGGTGAACCAGGACGCGAGCGCGGCGACCACGGAGGCGATGATCGCGAACCAGAACGCCGCGGTCAATCCGTCCGCGAACGGCCCGGAGATCAGCTGCGGGAAGAAGCTGCGGCCGGTCAGGTATGCGGCCTGGTCCGGCGGCAGGGTGTGCAGGACGCCGCCGAGGAGCTGCTCGATCGGGTTGTAGCCGAGGAACGCGGCGAACAGCACGCCGACCGGCGGCAGCGACGCGATCTGGTTCGCGTCCGCGGCGGGCACGCCGTTGGCGGTCAGGCCCTGCGCCATCGCCGACGGCAGGTGGTCGGCGAGCCCGGCGATCATCAGGCTGAAGAAGAAGCCGATGGACAGCACCATCGCCGAGTTCTGGAAGGTCGCGGTCATCCCGGCGCCCGCGCCGCGCGCGTTGTTCGGCAGGCTGTTCATCACCTCGGCCCGGTTGGGCGAGGTGAACAGGCCCATGCCGAGCCCGTTGAGGAGCAGGATCGCGGCGAAGGCCCAGTAGCCGAAGTCGACCGGCAGGACTTCCAGCAGGACGAAGCTGAGAGCGGTGATCAGCATGCCGCCAGTGGACAGCAGCCGCCCGCCGATGCGGTCGGAGATGATGCCGGACACCGGCGCGGAGACGAGGAAGCCGATCGTCAGCGGCAGCATGTAGATGCCGGCCCACAGCGGGGTCTTCTCGAAGCTGTAGCCGTGCTGCGGCAGCCAGATGCCCTGCAGCCAGATGATCAGCACGAACTGCAGGCCGCCGCGGCCCAGCGAGGCGAGCAGGTTCGCCAGGTTGCCGAAGGTGAACGCGCGGATCTTGAACAGTCCGAGGTTGAACAGCGGGTTCGCGACCCTGGTCTCGATGACGCAGAAGACGACCAGGACCACGACGCCGCCGATGAGGCAGGACAGCACGAACGGGCTGGTCCACCCCATGGTGTGCCCGCCGTAGGGCTGGATGCCGTAGGTGATGCCGACCAGCACGGCGATGAGGCCGACCGCGAAGGTCAGGTTGCCCCACCAGTCCATCTTCGCGCGGTGGCGCTCGCTGGTGTCCTTGAGCTTGAGGTAGGCCCAGATCGTGCCGAAGACGCCGAACGGGACGGAGACGAGGAAGACCAGCCGCCACTCGACCGGGCCGAGCAGACCGCCGATCACCAGGCCGAGGAAGGATCCGGCGATGGCGGCGACGCCGTTGATGCCCAGCGCCATGCCGCGCTGCCGCCTGGGGAAGGCGTCGGTGAGGATCGCGCTGGAGTTGGCCATCAGGAACGCGCCGCCGATGCCCTGGACGATGCGCCAGGCGATCATCCAGATCGCCGCCGCGCCGCCGTTCATCCACGTGATCGCCAGGAAGATGGACGACACCGCGAAGACGGCGAACCCCAGGTTGTACATGCGGACGCGGCCGTACATGTCGCCCAGCCGGCCGAAACCGACCACCAGCACCGCGGTGACGACGAGGAAGCCCATCATCATCCACAGCAGGTAGCTGGTGTTCGACGGCTCCAGCGGGTTGATGTCGATGCCGCGGAAGATGTCCGGCAGCGCGATGAGCACGATCGAGGAGTTGATCGTGGCCATGAGCATGCCCAGTGTCGTGTTGGACAGCGCGATCCACTTGTAGCGGGGACCGAGCGCAGGCTGCACTTCCATCACTCCAACCAGCGAAAATTAGTTGACCTATGCTAACTGATTTCGCCGGATCGGATGACCAGCTCTCACGGTGTGAGCGGTGATCCGGATCGCATTCGGCTGCGAAATTCCGGAGGATGTGCAATGAAGCGGACACTTCCGGCGAGCAGAAGCGGCGTTGACAGCGCCGGAGGCATATCAGTAGACCTGACAACCATGGATCCCAGCCAGCTCGAGGCGATCGACGTGCACGTCCACGTCGAGACCGACGACCACGGGCACCTGTCCCTGCCCGACGACTTCGTCGAGGCGTCCTCGGCCTACTTCGGCGCCGACGCCCGGCGCCCCACCATCGACGAGATCGCGGACTACTACCGCGAGCGCCGCATCGGGGCGGTGCTGTTCACCGTCGACATCGAGGCGTTCACCGGGCACCCCGCGCTGTCCAACGAGGAGATCGCCGAGGCGGCGGCCAAGCACCCGGACGTGCTCATCCCGTTCGCCAGCATCGACCCTGCCAAGGGCAGAGCGGGCGCCCGGCAGCTGGAGCGGCTGATCGCCGACCACGGCGTGCGCGGCCTGAAGTTCCACCCGAGCCTGCAGGACTTCGCGCCCAACGACCGCAGCGCGTACCCGCTGCTGGAGATCGCGCAGGAGCACGGCCTGCCCGCGCTGTTCCACACCGGCCAGACCGGCATCGGCGCGAACATGCGCGGCGGCGGGGGAGTGCGGCTCGGCCTGTCCAACCCGATGCTGCTCGACGACGTGGCCATCGACTTCCCGGACCTGACGATCATCATGGCCCACCCGTCGTTCCCGTGGCAGGACGAGGCGCTCGCGGTGGCCACGCACAAGCCGAACGTCTACATCGACCTCTCCGGCTGGTCGCCCAAGTACTTCCCGCCGCAGCTGGTCCGCTACGCCAACACCCTGCTGCAGGACAAGGTGCTGTTCGGCTCGGACTACCCGCTCATCACGCCGGACCGGTGGATGGCCGACTTCGCGCGGCTCGACATGAAGGACCACGTGCGCCCGAAGATCCTCAAGGACAACGCCGTCCGCGTGCTCGGCCTGGCGCAGGAGCGAGGATGATCCACCGCAGCCCGCTGCCGGACGTCGAGATCCCGGACGTCACGCTCACCGAGTTCGTGATCGGCGGCGCGGCCCGGTTCGGCGACGCGACCGCGCTCGTCGACGGCCGCACCGGCGAAAGCTTGACCTACGCCGAACTGCGGTCGGCGGTCACGGCCGGGGCGGCGGGCCTCGCGGCGCACGGCGTCGGCCCCGGGGACGTCGTCGCGCTGATGAGCCACAACCAGCCGTCGTTCGTGGTCGCCCTGCACGCGGCGATCGCGGCCGGGGCCGCGGTCACCCCGATCAACCCGGCGCTGACGCCGGGGGAGATCGCCAAGCAGCTGCGGCTGGCCGGCGCGCGCCTGCTGATCGCCGCGGAACCCGTGGTGGACAAGGCGCTGGAGGTCGCGGGCGAGGTGTTCGTGTTGGGTGAGCACCCGCGTGCCCGCTCGTTCACGTCGCTGTTCACGGACGGGCCCGCGCCGGAGCTGGACCTGGACCCGGCCACGAGCGTCGCGGTCCTGCCGTTCTCCAGCGGCACCACCGGGATCCCGAAGGGGGTGCGGCTGACGCACCGCAACCTCGTGGCGAACCTGGCGCAGACGCGGGCCGGGTGGCGGATCGGCCCGGACGACGTGCAGGCCGCCGTGCTGCCGTTCTTCCACATCTACGGCTTCACGATCATCCTCAACTCCGGGCTGCTCGGCGGCGCGAAAGTGGTGACGCTGCCGCGGTTCGAGCTGGACGAGTACCTGCGGACGCTGGCCGCGCACCGGGTGACGCGGGCCTACTTCGCGCCGCCGATGGTGCTGGCGCTGGCCACCGCCCCGCACGTGGAGGACCACGACCTGTCCAGCCTGCGGTTCGCGCTGTGCGGGGCCGCGCCGCTGGACGTGGAGGTGACCGAGCGCGCGGAACGGCGGCTGGGCTGCCTGATCCGGCAGGGCTACGGCATGACCGAGGCCAGCCCCGGCACGCACCAGGTGTTCGACGACGACTTCGCGGAGACCCCGCCGGGCAGCGTGGGACGGCTGTCGCCGAACACCGAGGCGCGGATCGTGGCGCCCGGCACGGACTCGGACGTCGCCCCCGGTGAGACCGGCGAGCTGCTGATCCGGGGCCCGCAGGTGATGGACGGCTACCTGGACGACCCGGCCGCCACCGCCGCGACCATCACCGGCGGCTGGCTGCACACCGGCGACCTGGTGCGCGTCGACGACGACGGCGTGTTCTGGGTCGTCGACCGGCTCAAGGAGCTGATCAAGTACAAGGGCTACCAGGTGGCGCCCGCCGAGCTGGAGGCCGTGCTGCTGACTCACCCGGCCGTGCTGGACGCCGCGGTGGTCGGCGTGCCGCACACCGAGGGCGGCGAGGCGCCGAAGGCGTTCGTGGTCACCGGGGACACCGTCGGCGCGGACGAGCTGATGGCGTTCGTCGCCGAGCGCGTGGCGCCGTACAAGAAGGTGCGCGAGGTCGAGTTCGTCGAGCGGATCCCGAAGTCCCCGACGGGCAAGATCCTCCGGCGGCTGCTCAGGACTTGACGGAGGCCAGCAGGATGTCGCGGGTCAGCTCGAGCTGACCGTGATGCTGGGCCAGCTCCTCGTAGACGTGCACGAGTGCGGCGCCCTGCCGCCACCCGACCGGCGTGTTCGCGTACTTGTCCGGCACCTCGCCCCGCGGCGGGGCGTCGAAATCGGCGGCCGCGACATCCTCGCGCAGTCGCTCCCGCGCCCGCGCGACGCGGTCGAGCAGCGGTGCGATCGGCCCGGCGGCCGTGAACTCGGCCTCGCGGTCGCGGTGCACGCTGCCGCCCGCGACGACCTGCCCGGCCCAGGCGGCGATCACGCCGAGGCAGTGGTTCACGATCGCGTAGGGCGTGTTCGCGCCCGGCAGATCCGGCCGGGTGTTGGCCAGCTCGTCACCCAGGCCGGCGAGGATCGCCGTCATCCCGTCGAGCGCGCGATCGGTGAAGAACAGGAAGCTCTCCTCATCCAGCATGATCAGCATTGTTCCCGAAGCGCGCCGCCCAGGGTTCGGGTGGCAGGGCGAGGGCGTTGGCGAGCCCGCTGATCGTCCGGTACCAGCCGGCCAGCACCAGGAACTCCAGCAGCTGGGTGTCGGGCAGGTGCACGGCCAGCTCGGCCCACCTGGCCGGCGAAACCGTCGCGGTGTCGTGCAGGTCGTCCACCGCCCCCACGAGCGCCCGCTGCCGCGGTGACCAGACCGGGGCATCGGCGCCGTCGTGCACCGTCGCGGCCAGCTCGTCCGCCGTGAGCTCGGGGAACACCACCGCGTGCACGCCCCACTCGTACTCGCACCCGGAGCGCGCGCAGGCCCGGGCGATGACCAGCTCCCGGTCGGCGGCGGGGAGTTCCCCGTGGGCGAGCAGGCCGGCGCCGAGCACCCGCATCCGCGATGCGAGCTCCGGGTGCCGGTGCAGCACGCGGAAGAGCACCAGCGGATCGTGCGCGACGTGCGGCGCCATCCAGCGCCGCAGCGCGTCCTCGATGTCCGGCGGATAGGGCGGGGTCAGTGGCGCGATCCGGGTCACGGGACCTCCTGCGAGTGCTGCTTCGATTTTCGAACCACTATGCTGCTTCGAGAATCGAAGCGCAAGGAGTGAGCCATGGCGGACCAGTCCGTTCCCCGGCCGGGATCCCCAGTCCGCGGCTCGACCACCGGACGTCCCGTGATGGCGGCGCTCGACCTGCTCGGACGGCGCTGGACGCTGCGCGTGATCTGGGAGCTCCACCGGGCGCCCGCCGGCTTCCGCGAGCTCCAGCGGCGCTGCGACCGGATGTCCTCCAGCGTCCTGACCACCCGGCTGGCCGAGCTGGCCGACGTCGCCCTCGTCGAGGAGGGCGCCGACGGCTACCGGCTGACCCGGCTCGGCCGCGAACTCGTCGAATCGCTCCTGCCGCTGGACACCTGGGCCCGCCGGTGGGAGAAATCGCTCCGCCGGTGAGCTTTCACCTGCTGAAAACACGGCTGGTCCCGGCCCGGTCCCGGCAGCGAAAGTGTGGTCGTCGCATCTACACCGAAGGAGCTGCAGATGACTGCGTTCGTGCGCGACCAGTGGTACGTCGCCGCCTACGGGAGCGAGGTCGGGCGGGAGCTGCTGGCGAGGACGATCCTGGGCGAGCCCATCGTCTTCTACCGCACCGAAGCCGGGGAAGTCGTCGCGCTGGCCGACCGCTGCGTGCACCGCCGCTACCCGCTGTCGGAGAGCCGCCTGGACGGGGACCGCATCGTCTGCGGCTACCACGGCTTCACCTACGAACCCTCCGGCAGCTGCGTGTTCGTGCCCGGCCAGTCCCGGATCCCGCGCACCGCGCGCGTGCCGTCCTACCCGGTCGTCGAGCAGGATTCGTTCGTGTGGGTGTGGATCGGCGACCCCGCCCGCGCCGACACCACGCAAATCCCGCGCGCGCCGTGGCTCGCCGACCCCGCCTACACCACCGTGTGCGGCATGGAACCGCTCGCCGCGCGCTACGACCTGCTCGTGGACAACCTGATGGACCTGTCCCACGAGACCTACCTGCATGGCGGCTACATCGGCACGCCGGAGGTGGCGAACACCCCGATCACCACCGAGGTCGACGAGGACCGGCGCATCATCTACGTCAGCCGCCACATGGACGATGCGGCCTGCCCGCCGTTCTACGCGAAGTCGACCGGCATTCAGGGCCGCATCACGCGCTGGCAGGACATCGAGTACCACCCGCCGTGCCTGTACCTGCTGCACAGCCGCATCGCGCCGGTCGGCGTGCTGCCCAACGCCGACGGCACCGACCCGGAGGGGTTCCACGTCGAGGTCGTCTACGCGATCACCCCGGAGACCGAGCACTCGACCCACGACTTCTGGGCAGTGGCACGGGACTTCGCGCTCGGCGACCAGGAGGTGTCCGACTTCCTCGCGCAGAGCAACCGGACCGTGGTGCTGCAGGACGTGGAGGCGCTCGACATCCTGGAGCGGGTGATCCAGGCCGAGCCGCAGGGCTACCAGGAACTGTCGGTCAACATCGACACCGGCGGCCTCGCCGCGCGGCGCATCCTGAAGAAGATGGCGGGCGAACCGGAGAAGGCCGCCACGCGATGACCGAGCGGACCGCGATGCTGCACGGCGACACCGTGTACCGCATCCACTGGAAACTGGGCACCGACGTCCTCGTCGGCGTCTGCCACTGCGGCGCCGAGCACGAATCGGAGGACCCGGTCGAGCTGTGGGAGTGGCTGCTGGCCCATCCCGACGGCCACGACGACCCGGCGCCCGCCGGCGACCCGGTGCTCGCCGGAGCGGGGAGTGCGCGATGACGGCGGTGCTGACCGAAGTGGAACTCGACGTTCTCCTGGAGCGCAAGGAAGAACTCGCCGCGGGCGTGGTGCGGCTGACCCTGCGGCACCCCGCAGGCGAGCCCCTGCCGGAGTGGGAGCCGGGGGCGCACCTGGACCTCGTGCTCGGCGAGGGACTGGTGCGGCAGTACTCGCTGTGCGGCGATCCGGCGGACCGGAGCGTGCTGCAGGTCGCGGTGCTGCGCGAGCCGGACGGGCGCGGCGGGTCGGCCTGGGTGCACGACCGGCTGTCCACAGGGGACACCGTGCGGATCCGCGGGCCGCGCAACCACTTCCGGCTCGTGGACTCGCCGCGGTACCTGTTCGTCGCGGGCGGGATCGGGATCACGCCGATCGTGCCGATGATCGCGCGGGCCGAGGCGTCCGGCGCGGACTGGCGGCTGGTGTACGGCGGGCGGACGCGGGCGTCGATGGCGTTCCGCGAGGAGCTGGTGGCGCGCTACGGCGACCGGGTGGAGATCCGGCCGCAGGACGAGACCGGGCTGCTGGACCTGGACGCGCTGCTGGGCTCGCCGCGCGACGACGTGGCGGTGTACTGCTGCGGGCCGGAGCCGTTGCTGGCGGCGGTCGAGCAGCGCTGCGCCGCTTGGCCGCCCGGGTCGCTGCACGTGGAGCGGTTCTCCCCGAAGGCGGGCGCGGACGCGGGGGAGCGGACCACGTTCGAGGTGGAGCTCGCCGCGTCCGGCCGGACGGTGACCGTGCCCCCGGACAAGTCGATCCTGGCGGCGGTCGAGGAGGCCGGGGTGAGCGTGCTGTCGTCGTGTCAGGAGGGCACGTGCGGGACGTGCGAGACGCCGGTGCTCGACGGCGTGCCGGACCACCGGGACTCGCTGCTCACGGAGTCCGAGCGCGCCGCGAACGACACGATGATGATTTGCGTGTCGCGCTCGTGCGGGCCGCGGCTCGTGCTGGATCTGTAGGCCGGCGCGAGGCAGGATGATCGGATGGACGGCGAAGTCCGGACGGTGACCGGCAAGGTGCTCGCGCTGCTCGGCGCGTTCACCCCGGAATGCCCCGAGCTGACGCTGTCGGAGCTGGCGCGCCGGGCCGGGCTGTCGCTGGCGACCGCGCACCGGCGGGTCGCGGAGCTGGTCGCGTGGGGCGCGCTGGAGCGCGGCGCGGACGGCCGGTACCGCGTCGGGCTGCGGCTGTGGGAGGTCGCTTCGCTGGCGCCGCGCGGCCTGGCCCTGCGCGAGGCGGCGATGCCGTTCCTCGAGGACCTGTACGAGGTGACGCACGAGAACGTGCAGCTCGCCGTGCGGGAGGGCCTGGAACTCGTGTTCGTGGAGCGGATTTCCGGCCGCAAGGCGGTTCCGGTGTGGACGCGGGTGGGCGGCCGGTTCGCCCTGCACGCGACGGGCGTCGGGCTGGCGCTGCTCGCGCACGCGCCGGTGGAGGTGCAGGAGGAGGTGCTGGCCGCGCCGCTGCAGGCGTACACGCCGAAGACGGTGACGAGCCCGGCCCGGCTGCGCGAGATGCTCGCCGCGGTGCGCCAGACCGGCTACGCCGTCAGCGACGGCCAGGTGACCACGGACGCGGTCTCGGTGGCGGCGCCCGTGCGGGACGCTTCGGGCGCGGTGATGGCGGCCGTGTCGTTGGTGGTGCACGCCGATGGTGCCCAGCCGGCGGCGCTGGCGCC
>NZ_JBEXTX010000034.1:7640-58465 GCF_040614175.1 Amycolatopsis sp. NPDC006131 | reverse complement strand
CACTGGTCCAGGCGGCGGCGCGGGGGATCGGCCGGGCGTGTGGTTCTCCGGGTGGGGCGAGGGTGTTTCCGCGGGAACCGATTGCGCGGTGAGGTTTCGCCGCCCGCGTGTCGCGCGGTGAGGTATCGCTGTGCGGTTTGGGATGGTTCGGGTGCGGTGATGGCGGCCGTGTCGTTGGTGGTGCACGCCGATGGTGCCCAGCCGGCGGCGCTGGCGCCACTGGTCCAGGCGGCGGCGCGGGGGATCGGCCGGGCGTGTGGTTCTCCGGGTGGGGCGAGGGTGTTTCCGCGGGAACCGATTGCGCGGTGAGGTATCGCCGCCCGTGTGTCGCCACCGAGCCGCCGTACCGGACCGATCTTGGCCTGGAACCGCGATCGTCCCTTGGGTGCCGCGGTGTGTCCCGCCCGTATGGCTGCGGTCGTTCCTTGGGTGCCGCGGTGTGTCCCGCCCGTATGGCTGCGGTCGTTCCTTGGGTGCCGCGGTGTGTCCCGCCCGTCTGGCTGCGGTCGTTCCTTGGGTGCCGCGGTGTGTCCCGCCCGCCTGGCTGCGGTCGTCCCCCAAGCGTCGCGGCCTGTCCCGGCCGCCTGGGCGCGAGTGACCCGGTGGATCACCGCGGCGGGCGGACCTCAGCTCGTCAGCAGCTTCCGCACCTCCGCGATCTCGTCGTCGTTCACCAGGTGCTCGCGGTCCTCGTAGACGCGCAGTGTCACCGCGGCTCCCATCCGCTCCAGCAGTCTCGCCGTGGACACCGCCCGCTCCAGCGGCACCCACTCGTCGTAGCGGCTCGTGCCCGCGAACACCGGCGTGCCCGCCAGCGACCCCGCCGGCGCGCGCTCCTCCGGCCCCAGGTACCCGCCGGTCAGCAGCGCCGCCCCGGCGTACCGCCGCGGCGAGCGCACCAGCAGTTCCGACAACAGGCACGCCCCCTGCGAGAACCCGACCAGGAACACGTCCTCCGCCCCGATCCCGGCTTCCGCGATGCGCGCCAGGAACGCCGCCATCGCGTCCAGCGCGTGGTCCGCCCACGGCTGGTTCACCGCGAGCGGCTGCATGAACCCCACCGGGTACCACGTCTGCCCCGCCGCCCGTGGCAGCACGTATGCGATGTCCGGCACCGCGACCCGGTCGAGGATCGCGAGCATGTAGTCCGGCGTCTGACCCCGCCCGTGCACGACGAGCGCGGCGCGCCGGGCCCTGTCCAGGGGCGCGCCCGCGAAGACCGGGTCCGGTTCCAGGTGCGGGTTGCTCACAGCACGGATCGTATCGGCCACCACCGACAATTCCCGGCGTTAGCGTTCCGGCATGACCTTCGCCGAGCTGCACCGGACCGGGAAACCCCTGCTGCTGCCCAACGCCTGGGACTACGCGTCCGCGGCCGTCCTCGTCGCCGAAGGCTTCGCGGCCATCGGCACCACCAGCCTGGGCGTCGCCGCCGCGGCGGGCCTGCCCGACGGGACCGGGGCGACCAAGGACGAGACCGTCGCCCTCGCCCGCAGGCTGACCCGGCTGCCCTGCTACGTCACCGTCGACATCGAAGGCGGCTTCTCGGACGACCCCGGCGAGGTCGCCGCCCTCGGCGCGGAACTCGCCTCGCTCGGCGTGGCCGGGGTGAACATCGAGGACGGCCGCGACGGCGGGCGCCTCGCCGAGCCGGCGCACCAGCAGCGACTGATCGCCGCGCTCAAGGACGCCGCGCCCGGCCTGTTCGTCAACGCCCGCACCGACACGCACTGGCTCGGCACCGGCGAGGACCCGGTCGCCCGTGTCCGCGCCTACCGGGACGCCGGAGCCGACGGGGTGTTCGTGCCCGGACTGACGGACGAGACGACGATCGCCGCGGTGGTCGCGGCGGTCGACGTCCCGGTGAACGTCCTGGCGGGCCCGCCCCTGCGGCGGCTCGCCGAGCTCGGTGTCCGGCGGGTCAGCTGCGGCTCGCTGCTGTTCCGGGCCGCGCTGGAGGCCGTCGTCCGCACGGTCGACACGGTCGCGGCGGACGGTGCCATCTCGCCGGTTCCGTCCTATGCGGACGTGCAGGCGCTCAGCTCGCCCGGAACAGCCGCCGCACCACGGTGGCCAGGATCGCCAGCAGCGCCACGGTGAACCCGGCCAGCGCGATCCGCGCGTCCACCACCTGCGTGGCCACCCCGAGCGCGAGCACCGGCACCGCGAGCCCGGCGTAGGCGGCCAGGAACAGCCCGGACAGCGCCTCGCCGCGGTTCTCCGCCGGGGCCAGGCCGAGCACGATCCCGACGCTGGCCTTGAAGCCGGCGCCCGCTCCGGCGCCCGCGAGCGCCGCGCCGAGCAGGAACAGCGCGAGGCTGGGCAGCCACACCGCGACCGTCACCAGCACCAGGCCCGCCGTGAGCAGGCCGAGCCCGGTGGCGAGCAACCGCCGCAGCGCCGTCCGCGCCAGCACGATCTGCGCGACCGCCGCGGCCCCGAACACCGCGAACACGCTCGCCCCGGCCAGCGCGTGCGAGTGCTGGTGCAGCGTGTTCGCCAGGAACCCAGGTGCGAGCGAGGTGAACATGCCGAACACGGCGAACTCGGCGAGCGCGGCCGCCCCGGCCGCCAGGTAGCGGGCGCGGGCGTGCGGCGGCACCGACACCCGCTGCGGGTGGTAGCGCACGCGCGTGGAGGTCACCGTCTCCGGCGCCAGCGTCACCGCGAGCGCGCCGATCAGCATCAGCACCTGGAACACCAGGTACGGCACGTGCAGCGGGTCGCCGGCGTACTCGGCCAGCAGCCCGGCGACGAGCGGGCCGAGGCCGATGCCGCCGAGGTTCGCCGCGGTCGCCACGACGTCCGCCCGGGTCCGCGAAGCGCCCGGCCGCGCCGCGAGGTGCAGTTCGGTCAGGTGCGCGGTGGCGGTCGCGGTGAGCAGGCCGATGCTGATGCCGGACAGGAACCGCGCCGCGAGCAGCGCGGGCACCGCCGACCAGGCCAGGAACACGACCCCGGCGAGCACGTTGACCAGGACCGCGGGCACCAGCACGCGCCGACGGCCCACCCAGTCGGACACGTGCCCGGCGACGAACAGGCTGGCGATCACGCCCAGCGCGTACGCGGCGAAGACGAGGGTGACGGTGAACGGGCCGAACCCGTCCTTGGCCTGGTAGAGCACGTAGAGCGGGGCCGGGGCGGCGGAGAACCCCATGGTCACCGCGAAGGTGTAGGCGACGAGCCAGAAGCCCGCGCCGTGACGGCGGGACGTGGTGCGCGGGGGAAGGGTCTCGATGATCACGACCCCAGAGTGCGCCCGTTTGCTCATCTCGTCCAACGAATGTTTTCGCTGGCAGCTATCTCGGTGTTAGATGGATGTCGTGGAACTGCGTCAGCTGTCGTACTTCGTGGCGGTCGCCGAGGAGCTGAGCTTCACGCGCGCGTCGCAGCGGTTGCGGGTCGTGCAGTCGGCGGTCTCGACGGCGATCCGGGCGCTGGAGAGGGAGGTCGGGGCCGAGCTGTTCGACCGGGACAGCCGCCGGGTCGCGCTGACCGCCGCCGGCGCGGCGATGCTGCCCGAGGCGCGGACCGCCCTGGCAGCGGCGCGCGCGGCGGCGCAGGCCGCGGCGGGAGCCAGCGGCGAGGTCCGGGGTGCGGTCACGATGGGCACCCTCCTGTCGACCGGGCGGGTCAACGTGCCGCGGCTGCTGGGCCGGTTCTCGCGACGGCACCCGCACGCGGCCGTGCGGTTGCAGTACTCGCCGTCGGGCTCGGCGGGACACGTGCGGGCGGTGCTCGACGGGCGGATGGACCTGGCGCTGGCGTCCCTGGCGGGCAAGGTGCCGGCGGGGCTGGCGCACGAGATCGTGACGGAGGAGGACCTGAGCCTGCTGGCCGGGCCGGACCACCCGCTGGCGAGCCGGAGCGGGGTGACGCTCGCCGAGCTGGCGGAGGAGTCCTTCGTGGACTTCCCGGTGGGGTGGGGGAACCGGACGCTGGTGGACCGCGCCTTCGCCGGGGCTGGGCTGAGCAGGCAGGTGCCGCTGGAGGTGTCGGACTACGGCACCGCGCGGGCCCTGATCTGCCAGGGACTCGGGATCGGTTTCCTGCCCTCAGGTGCCGCGGGGGACATGGCGGGCGTGGTGCAGGTGCCGCTGGCCGAGCCGCTGCGCTGGTCGGTATCGCTGATCCACGCGACGGCGCGACCGCTGTCCCCCGCGGCGGCGGCTTTGCTGCGGGAGGTGCACGCGGAGTTGGAGATCTAGCGCGCAGCGTCCAGGTTCCCCGCCATCGTCGCGTGGTTCGGCCGTGCCGGGCGCCGCTGGTCGAGCCGCTGCGGTGGTCGGTATCGCTGATCCACGCGACGGCGCGACCACTGTCCCCCGCGGCGGCGGCCTTGTTGCGGGAGGTGCACGCGGAGCTGGAGACCTAACGCGCACCCTCGAGATTGGCCGCCATAGTCGCCAGAACCCGCACAGCATCCGCGTACTGGTCCTCCGTCAGCCCGGCGACGGACAGCTCGCGGAAGCGCCGCACCCGCTCGGCGATCTCGGTCCGCGCCGCGCGGCCCTCGTCGGTGAGCGTGCCGTCCGCGGTGATCCAGCCGCGGGCCACCAGATCGGCCCGCGCCTCCGGGGCGCCGTCGAACACCTCGAGCGCCTCCTCGCCGTGGCGTGAGGTGTTGAGCGCCTGCCAGTGCCGCCGCGTGAGGCCATGGTCGGCGAGCGCCCGGGTGAGGCCGTCCTCCAGCAGGTTGTGCAGGTGCTTGAGCCAGAAACCGATCGGCTTGTCGAGCGGGTCCACGACAACTCCTATGTAAAATGACATGTAGTTGTCTTCGAGTATGGATGAGGACGGGGATGGACCGCAACGCCGATTCGATCGCCCGCGCGCTGGCCACCCTGCGCCGGGCGCAGTCGCGCCGCGCGCTGGGCCGCTTGTCGCGTGAGCGGGGGAGGACCAGCCCGGTTCCGGACGCCGTGTACGAGCTGCTGGACGTCGTCGCGGCGGCCGATCGGCCGCCGACGGTCACCGAGGCCGCCGCCGCGCTCGGGATCGATCAGCCCCGCGCGAGCCGCTTGACCGCGCAAGCTCTGGAAGCGGGACTGGTGCGCCGATGCGCCGATCAGGCCGACGGCCGCCGGTCACTGCTGGAACCCACGGCCGACGGCCGGCGGGCGATCGAGGAGATCCAGGCGTTCCGCGCCCGGGTCGTGGCCGAGGTGACGGAAGGGTGGGATCCGGACGACCGGGCCACGCTCGCGAAGCTGCTGGCCCGGTTCACGGAGGACTTCAGCGCGCTGGTGCGCTGACCGCGATCTTCAGGCGGCGTGTGCCCGCTGCGCCCGCAGCGCGGCGAGCCCGGCCTCGGTGGGCACGACGGGCACGTCCTCGACTCCCGAGCCGGACGGCGCGGAGATCAGCTTGCGCCAGCGGAGCCGGTCGAGCGCTTCGCACTCCCACGGCGGGACGCGCCCTGCCGCGGCGCCGTCGGGGCCGGCCCACATGTAGCACGTGGGCGCTCCCCACAAGCCGTTGTGGAACAGGATGAGCCCGGCGGCCGTGTCGGCCAGGGCCTGCATGTCTTGCGCGGTCATACCACAAAGGGTGCCCCTCGGCGAGACGAGCACACATCAGCCGAACCACCGAGTCGGCTACGTATTGTCATCCGTACGTGTGACCTGGCGCACCAGAGCTTCCAGCACGTCGACCGCGACGGGCAACGCCGCCTCGTCCACGTCGAAGTACGGGTTGTGGTGCGGCGCCGGGTTGCCGCCACCGACCACCGTGTAGGTCGCGAGACCGCCCGCGCGCTGCACGGCCTCGGCGAACAGGCTGGCGTCGTCGCTGCCGCCCATCTCGTGCGTCCGCAGCGTCCGCTCGCCGTGCCCGGTCGCGGCGGCCGCCGCGAGCACCGCGTCCAGCAGTTCGTCGTCGCAGTTCAGCGACGTCGAGCCGCCGGTCTCCTCGATCTCCACCGCCACGCCCTGCGCCTGCGCGGCTCCACACAGGACCTGCTTGATCCGCTCGGTGAGGTCCGCGTTCACCGCGCCGTCCTTCGACCGCGCCTCGCAGGTCAGCTCCGCCACCGCGGGCACGATGTTGACGTTGCCCCCGGCATGCAGGGTGCCGACGTTGACCCGCGTGTCGGCGGCGGAAAACCGTGGCAGGCCGTGGATGCCGAGCACGGCGGTCGCGGCGGCGAGCAGCGCGTTGCGGCCGTCCTCGGGCGCCGCCGCCGCGTGCGAGGCGACTCCGGTGAACCGGGCGCGCATCTTCGTCGTCGCGAAGATGCCGGTGATCCCGGCCGCCACGGTCGTCGCGGGCAGGTCGAGGCCGAGGTGCACGGCCAGGAAGCGGTCGACCCCGGCGACGGCGTCCGCGGCGAGCATCGCGCGGGCGCCCCGGCCGCCCTCCTCGGCGGGCTGGAACAGGAACCGCACCGTGCCGGGGAAGTCGCGGTCGGCCAGCCGCCGCGCCAGCGCCAGCCCGATCGCCACGTGCCCGTCGTGCCCGCAGGCGTGCATGAACCCCTCGTACCGCGAGCGGAATCCGTTCGCAGCGGGCGCGTGCGCGGGGTCGTCGGCCTCGGTGACCGGCAGCGCGTCCATGTCGAACCGCAGCGCCCAGACCGGGCCGGGGCGGCGGCCGGCGAGGTCGGCGACGATCGCCGTGCCCTCGGTGGCGAACCGCCGCACGTCCGCGGCGTCCGCGCCCGACGCGACCGCCCGGTCGGCGAAGTCGTGGAGCGTGGCCTCGTCCGGGTACGCGGGCACGCCCTCGCGCCGCATCGCCGCGACACCGGTCCGCACCTCCACCGGGAGTTCCCGCAGGTGCGCGAGGACCGTCGCCGCCGTCCGCACCTCGCAGAAGGCGGGTTCGGGGTGCGCGTGCACGTCCCGGCGCAGGGCGACCAGATCCATCAGGCTCCTCTCAACGCGGCAGGTGCACGTGCACCCCCGGCCCGAACGGGATGTCCCCGAAGTAGAACACGGCCAGCAACGCCACCCACACCACCCAGAACGGGATCACGAAGATCGACGTCCTGGCGATCAGCGTGCCGAGGCGGAGGTCCGGCTCGTAGCGGCGCAGCACGGTCAGCAACACGAACAGGTACGGGCTGAGCGGGGTGATGATCTGCGTGGCGGAGTCGCCGATGCGGTAGGCGGCCTGCACGAACCCCGGGTCGTAACCGAGCAGCATGAACGCGGGCACGAACACCGGCGCGACGAGCGACCACAGCGCCGAGCCGGACGTGATGAACAGGTTCAGCACCGACACCAGCACCACGAACGCGAGGATCCCGGCGAACCCGGTCAGGTGCACCGACTGCAGGAACTCCGCGCTGCGCACGGCCAGCAGGGTGCCCAGGTTGCTCCACGTGAACACGGCGATGAACTGCGAGATCGCGAGGATCAGCACGATGTAGCCCGCCATGTCCTTGACGGCCTCGGCCATCATCGACGGAACGTCGCCGGGCTTGGTGATGGTGCCGGTCGTGATCCCGTAGGTGATGCCGGTGATCGCGAACGCCAGGAACAGCACCAGGACCAGCCCGGTGAGCAGCGGCGAGTTGATCAGCGAGCCGTTCTCGCCGCGCAGCGGGCTGCCCGGCAGCAACCACGCCACGGCGACCACCGCCACGTAGACCGCGAGCACGATCGCGGCGCGCCGCAAACCCTTGCGCTGCACCGTCGTCAGCGCCGCGCTCGTCTCCTCCTCCGCGCCATCGGGCGGCGTGTAGGGGCTGAGCCGGGGCTCCAGCACGCGGGCGATGAGCCATGCGCCGAGGAACGGCAGGATCAGCCCGGCCGCGGCGGTGAAGAACCAGTTCATCGCCATCGTGACCTGCGGCTGCACCGCGACCGGGACGACGGTCACCGCCTTCTGGGTGAGCCCGGACAGCAGCGCGTCGTAGCTGCCGAGCAGCGTCCCGGCGCCGTAACCGCCGGTGACGCAGGCGAAACCGCCGATCGCGCCGGCCACCGGATGCCGCCCGGCCGCGCGGAACACGAGCGCGGCCAGCGGCGGGATGACGATGATGCCCGCGTCCGCCATGACGTGCGCCTGGAACGACACCAGCGACACCGCGAACGGCAGCAGCCAGCGCGGGGCGCGCGAGAAGACGGCGCGCACGGCGGCTTCGAGCAGGCCGGCACGTTCGGCCAGCCCCACGGCCAGCAGCATCACCAGCACGTTGCCCAGCGGCGGGAAGGTGACGAAGTTGTCGACGAACTTGCTCAGCAGGAACCGCACGCCCTCGCCGGTGAACAGGCCCTTGACCGCCACCGGTTGCGCCGTGCCCGGAACGGTGACGGTGACGTGGCAGGCCGCGACGACGGTGGTGATCACCGCGAGTGCGGCGAACAGGTAGACGAACAGGAAGAACGGGTCCGGCAGCCGGTTGCCGACCCGTTCGACGAAGGCGAGAACCCGTTCGGCGGGGGATCGCCGTGCCTGCGCTGGGGTGGTGCTCAACCGCTGCCTCCTCGATCGTTTCCGGGCTCAGGATGGCAGCCGACGGTGTCGGCGGGATGTCGGAGTTTTTCGGACAGGTGAAGTGAACCGGACGATGGCAACCCGTCGCGACCCGGAATTGTCGGTGGTGGTCGCTAGCCTCGGCGTGCCGGTTGGATCACGACGAGGGGGACCCGATGACCGAGCTGTTCGAGCTCCGGCAGTACACGCTGCATCCGGGACGGCGCGACGAGTTGGTGGCGTTGTTCGACCGCGAGTTCGTGGAGTCGCAGGCCGAGGTGGGCATGCGGGTGTACGGCCAGTTCCACGACCTGGACGACCCGGACCGCTTCGTGTGGATCCGCGGCTTCCCGGACGCCTCGCGGAGAGCCGAGTCGCTGGCCGCGTTCTACGACCGACATCCCGCGTGGCTGGCACACCGCGAAGCCGCCAACGCGACGATGGTCGATTCCGACGACGTGCTGCTGCTGGCCCCGGTGAGCGGGGATCTTGGCGCGGCTGGGGGTTCGCCGCCGGTCTCGGTGAGTGGTGGCCTTGGCGTGGTTGGTGTTTCGCGGCCGGTCCCGGTGGGCGGTGACCTCGGTGCGGCCGGTAATTCGCCGCCGGTCCCGGTGACTGGTGGCCCTGCGGTGGCTGGTGGTTCGCCGCCGGGGCCGGTGAGTGGTGGATCCGGCGTGGCTGGTGGTTCGCCGCCGGGTCCGGTGAGCGGTGAACTCGGCGTGGCTCGTGGATCGTCGGCCGCTGGTGCGGGTGGGGGCGGTGCCGCGGGGTTCGAGATCGTGATCTGCCACCCGGACGATCCTGGCGCGTTTCCGGCGTTCTTCCAGCGCGAACTGCTGCCCGCGCTCACCGAAGCGGGCGCGCCACCGCTGGCGTCCTTCCGGACTTCCGTGCAGCGCAACGACTATCCGCGCCTGCCGGTCCGCGAGGGCGAGCAGGTGTTCGTCTGGCTGAGCAGATCCCCGGCCCCAGCGGAGCTGCTCCCGGCCGCGCGGCGGCCACCCCAGCGGCTCCGCCTGGCGCCGACGCCACGTTCCTGGCTGCGATGAACTGACTGTCCACAAGGGAGGTGCAGAACCTGGATTTTGACAACTGAAACCAAGCTCCAACCCAGGAGGCCTCGTCGCGAGAGGGGCTCACGCGGCTGCCGTGGTTGGGCGGCCCGCGCAGGCCAGGTTCAGCCTCGGGCGAGGAGGGGGATTCGGCCGCCCTCCAGGACGGCCTCCACCTGCCTCGGGGAGAGCCGGTGCCGCAGCGGGATGTCCACCCCCGTGGTCGTGTCGGTCGCCGTGATCTCCTCGCCTTCGGGCAACTGCGCGCGCAACCCGCGCAGCGCCAGCACGTGTCCCTGCTCGATGCGGTCGTAGTCCGCCGGATCGGTGAACTCCAGCGCGAGGATCCCGAAGTTGGCGACGTTCTGCCAGTGGATCCGCGCGAACGACTTGGCGATCACCGCGTGCAGGCCGAGGTGCCGTGGCGTGATGGCGGCGTGCTCCCGCGACGAGCCCTGCCCGTAGTTGTCCCCGCCGACGACGAAGTGCCCGCCCTCGGTCTCGCGCGCCCGCGACGGGTACGTCTCGTCGACGCGGGTGAACGTGAAGTTGGCCAGCTTCGGGATGTTCGAGCGGAACGGCAGGGCCGCCGCGCCGGCCGGGGAGATCTCGTCCGTCGAGATGTTGTCGCCCACCTTCAGCAGCACGATGGCCTCGATGTCGTCCGGCAGGGGCGGGAAGTCCGGCAGCGACGAGATGTTCGGCCCCTTGACCAGTTCCTCGCGCGCGGCCCGCTCCGGCGGGAGCGGCGGCACCAGCATCGCCGTGTTGACCGTCGCCCGCTCGGGCAGCACCACCGACGGGTAACCCATGCTCAGCTCACGCGGATCGGTGATCACCCCGGTCAGCGCTGCCGCCGTCGCGGTCTCCGGCGAGCACAGCCACACCCGGTCCTCCCGCGTCCCGGACCGGCCTGGGAAGTTCCGCGGGAACGTGCGCAACGAATTGTGGCCGGCCGCCGGCGCCTGCCCCATCCCGATGCACCCCAGGCACCCCGCCTGGTGCAGCCGCGCGCCCGCGGACACCAGGTCGAGCGTCGCGCCCATCTTGGTCAGGTCGGTGAGGATCTCCCGCGACGTGGGGTTCACGTCGAAGCTCACCGCGTCGTGCGTCTGCCGCCCGCGCACCATCGCCGCCGCCACCGCGAAGTCCCGCAGCCCCGGGTTGGCCGACGAGCCGATCACCACCTGCCGCACCTCGGTGCCCGCCACCTCCCGCACCGGCACCACGTTGTCCGGCGACGACGGGCACGCGATCAGCGGCTCCAGCGCCGACAGGTCGATTTCCTCCGCGACGTCGTACACCGCGTCCGGATCGGCGACGAGCTCCTCGAAATCCGCAGCCCGGTCCTGCGCCCGCAGGAACTCGAACACCGCCTCGTCCGCCGGGAGGACCGTCGTCGTGGCGCCGAGTTCCGCGCCCATGTTCGCGATGACGTGCCGGTCCATCGCCGACAACGACGCCAGCCCCGGACCGTGGTACTCCACGATCCGGTTCAGCCCGCCCTTGACGCCGTGTCGGCGCAGCATCTCCAGGATCACGTCCTTGGCCGACACCCACTCCGGCAGCTCGCCGGTCAGCCGCACGCCCCAGATCTCCGGCATCCGCAGGTACAGCGGCTCCCCGGCGATCGCCATCGCGACCTCCAGCCCGCCGACCCCGATCGCGAGCATGCCGAGCGACCCCGCGGCGCACGTGTGCGAGTCGGACCCGACCATCGTCCGGCCCGGCAACCCGAACCGCGCCATGTGCGTGGGGTGCGAAACCCCGTTGCCCGGCTTCGAAAACCACAACCCGAACCGCCGGCACGCCGACCGCAGGAACGCGTGGTCCTCGGCGTTCTTCTCGTCCGCCTGCAGCAGGTTGTGGTCCACGTACTGGACGCTCACCTCGGTGCGCGCCCGGTCCAGCCCCAGCGCCTCCAGCTCCTGCATCACCAGCGTGCCGGTGGCGTCCTGGGTCAGGGTCTGGTCGACCCGCAGGCCGATCTCGCGCCCCGGCACGGGCTCACCCGACACCAGGTGGCTGTCGATCAGCTTGCGGGCGACCGGGAAACCCACAGCTACCTCTGGCTGGCTCGCACGAACTGCTCCCGCGGGTGGTGCTGCTCGCCGGTCGCGACGACCTGGCGCCGGAACGGCAGCGAGATCAGCCAGTCCGCGGCGATCCGCGTCTTGCGGTGCGCGGTCGGCATGGTCATCAGGTGGTACGCGCGGTGCAGCGCCCACGCCGGCCAGCCACGCAGCTTCACGCCGTAGATCTGCGCGACACCCTGGTACAGGCCCAGGCTCGCGACCGACCCCGCGTAGGAGTGCCGGTACCCCTCCAACGGCCCGCCGCGCAGGGTCGCGACGATGTTCTTCGCCAGCACGACCGCCTGCCGCGACGCGTGCTGCGCCGACGGCGCGCACACCGCGCCCGGCTCCTTGCTGGTCACGTCCGGCACCGCGGCGGCGTCACCGGCCGAGAACACGCCCGGCGCGCCGTCCACCTCCAGCGTCGTCGCGCAGCACACCCGGCCGCGCGGGTTCAGCGGCAGGTCGGTGTCGGCGAGCATCGGGCTCGGCTTGACGCCCGCGGTCCAGACGATCGTGTCGGCGTCGAACTCGGTGTCGTCACCCAGCACGACGTGGCAGTCCTCGCACGACTTGAGCGTCGTGCCCAGGTGCACCTCGAAACCGCGCTTGGTCAGCACGTCGAGGGTGTAGCTCGCCAGCGACGAGCTGACCTCCGGCATGATCCGGTCGGCCGCCTCGACCAGCACCCACCGCAGCTCGGAGCGGTCGATGCCGTAGTCCTTCAGCGCGTGGCGGGTCATGTCCTCCAGCTCCGCCATCGCCTCGATGCCCGCGTAGCCGCCACCGACGAACACGAACGTCAGCAGCTTGCGCCGCAACTCCCGGTCCATCGTGCTGGCTGCCAGGTCGAGCCGGGACAGCACGTGGTTGCGCAGGTAGACGGCCTCCTCCAGGGTCTTGAAGCCGATGCCGTGCTCGGCCAGGCCGGGAATCGGCAGCGTCTTGGACACCGAGCCGGGCGCCACCACGAGGACGTCGTAGCCGAGCTGCTCGACGTGCCCGTCGGCGACGCGCAGCGTGACCGACTTGGACGTGGTGTCCACGCCGGTCGCCTCCGCGGCCATCACCTTGCAGCCGGGCAGCACCTCGCGCAGCGGCACGACCACGTGCCGCGGCTCGACGGAACCGGCCGCGGCCTCGGCGAGGAACGGCTGGTACGTCATGTAGGACCGCGGGTCGATCACGGTCAGCTGGGCTTCCTCGGCGGTGAGCCGCTTGCGCAGCTGCCGGGCCGTGGTGGCGCCGACGTAACCCCCGCCGATGATCACGATCCGGGCGGGGTCAGCCACGCAGCGCCTCCTCGTCCGTCTCGAACTCCACTTCCCGCTGCTGCTCGGCGACGTCGCCGGGGTCCGCCTCGGGCGGGAGCCCGGGCTCCAGGCCGGTCTGCCGCGGAGCGTGCACGTTCTGCCGTTGCGCCAGCGCGTCGGCCTCCGGCGCCTCGGGGTCGGGCGGCAGCGGCGATTCCCGCTCCAGCGCCTCGCGCACGGACTCCTCGTCGGGCTCGGTCACGCGGATTCCCTCCTCGTGTCAGTGGGTGTTCTCGAGTTCGGCGATCGCGCGTTCGACACCCGCGACCACGTCCGGGTGGCCCAGCGGCAGCGGCGCGGGGATCCGGTCCTCGGCGCCGCCGGTGCTGTGCGCGACGACCCGCACCGGCACACCGGACTTCGCGAGCGCGTCGATCCGCTCCCGGTGGTCGTCCTCCCAGTGCCGGTCGGCGATCTCGCCGTCGCCCGGCGGCACGAACTGGTCCGCGGCGGGGTCGACCAGCAGGAGCGAGCGCAGCGCGCCGCTGTGCTTTTCCGCCAGCCGCAGCGCCCCGTCGGCGAACGGCCCGCTCGCTACCACGTGCACCGCCTCGGCGGGCGGGTCGGACAGGAGGTCGTCGGCCTGGGTCAGCCCGCCGTCGGAGGGCAGGCGGCACCACACGACCTGCCACTGGCTCGTCTTGTCCCGCCAGGTCGCGGGGAGTCCCTCGTGCTTGGCCAGGCCGGTCGGATCGAGCACCAGCACGGTCGGCCCGTCCGGGGTACCTTCGGTAACGGCGGCCGGGCCCTCGGCACGCACCGGGTCCGGGGAGTAGTTCATCAACCGCTCCTTTCTCCGGTCTCTTGGCTACCCGGGGCGCCGCCGCCCTACACGGATCACGTGCGGACAGGGGATGGACATGCGAGAGCACCTGCAGGAGGTCGCCGACTTCAACGTCCCGGTCACGTCGGCCGAGGACACCGAGATGATCGCGGCGCAGCGACGGCGCGCGGTGCGCGCGGTCGCGTCCGCGGCGGCGAACGCCGAGGACTGCGCGTTGCTGCTGGACGCGCTCGGGTTGAAGCCGGCGGAGGGGATCGCGCCGGTTCCGGCGCAACGGCTCGGCTGATCGGGTGTAACGCTGGTCACGGTCGCCGCCGGGAGGGGAACGGCGCGGCCGGGCCGGCGTTGCCACAGGTGGTAGCTGCCGACCACCGCGGAGGATCTGTCATGGCCCTGGCTGACATCGAGCTGCGCACGCTCGCCGGTGAGACCGCGACGCTGGGCGGGCTGGGCCGCAAGGCCCTGCTCGTCGTGAACGTCGCCTCGAAGTGCGGCCTGACGCCGCAGTACGCCGCGCTGGAGCGGCTGCAGGAACGCTACGGGGACAAGGGTTTCTCCGTCGTCGGGTTCCCGTGCAACCAGTTCGCCGGCCAGGAGCCGGGCAGCGCCGAGGAGATCGCCACGTTCTGCTCGGCGACCTACGGCGTCACGTTCCCCATGTTCGAAAAGATCGAGGTCAACGGCCCCGGCAGGCACCCGGTGTACGCCGAGCTGGTGGAGACGCCGGACGCCGACGGCGTGAGCGGGGACGTGCAGTGGAACTTCGAGAAGTTCCTCGTCGACCCGGACGGCAAGGTCGTGGCGCGCTTCCGGCCGCGGACCGACCCGGAGGCCCCGGAGGTCGTCGAGGCCATCGAAGCGGTGCTCCCGGCCGCCTGAATCGGTCAAAGCTTTGACAAACGCGGCGGGACATCTTAGTGACCTGCGCCACGGGCGCCAAGGGGCCAGTTCCTAGAACCGGCGCTTGGCGTCCATCGCCGCGGGGCTCGTCGTGAGCTTCTCCAGCAGGCCGATCAGGATGGTCTGCTCCGGCTTGGTCAGCGCGTTGGCCCACGCCTGCTCGCGGGCGTTGTGGGCCTCGTAGGCGCTGGTGATCGCCTCGTGGCCGGCCTCGGTGAGGTTCAGCAGCACCGCGCGCCGGTCGTGCTCGGCCTGCTTGCGCGACACGAGCCCGTCCCGCTCCAGCGTGTTGACCAGGGCGGACACCGCAGCGCGGCTCATCCCGGACAGCTGCGCGACGCGCTTCGCCTCCATCGGGCCGGCCAGCCACAGCGCGAACAGGACCCGGAACCCGCCCCAGCTCCACCCGCGCGGCCGGTGCACGGTCGACTCCCAGTCGTACACGAGTGCGCTGGTCAGGCGGTGCAGCGTCAGACCGAGGCGCATCGCGGTGGCGTCGACCGCCGGCAGTTCGGCGGTCGTCCGCGCGATCGCGTAGTCCACGAACGTCAGGTAGTCCAGCTCGTCGGGGGCAGCCGGTTCTGCGGTCATGCGCCCCAGGCTAGGCGCTGCCCGCCCACTCATCCGAACAGCGTCCTGATTCGGAAGTAGTCTTCCCTTGCGGAGTGGTCCGCGTTACCCTGACGTCCGTCGAATAGTCAAAGCTTTGATCAAAGGAGGTGCGGGGTGGCTCAGAAGTCGTTCGCCTCGTCCGGCGACCTGACGGAGAAGGAGCAGACCCTGGAGGTGCTCGAGGACGGGGTCTACGCGCTCACCGCGGAGGGCGACCCGAACGTCGGCGCCATCGAGGGGGAGGACTTCCTCGTCTGCTTCGAGGCGCTGGCCACCCCCGTCGCCGCCCGGGACTGGCTCGCGAAGCTGCGCGAGCACACCGACAAGCCCGTCCGGTACCTCGTGCTGTCGCACTACCACGCGGTGCGCGTGCTCGGCGCGTCCGCGTTCGACGCCGAGGTGATCGTCGCGCACGAGAACACCCGCGCCCTGGTCGCCGAGCGCGGCAAGGAGGACTGGGAGAGCGAGTTCGGCCGCATGCCGCGGCTGGCCAAGGGCGCCGAGTCGGTGCCCGGCCTGACCTGGCCCACCCTCACCTTCTCCGACCGGCTCACCATCGACCTCGGCGGCGACCGCGGCGACCTCGTGCTGCAGTACTGCGGCCGCGGGCACACCGAGGGCGACATCGTGGCGTGGCTGCCGCGCCAGAAGATCCTGTTCGCGGGCGACCTGGTGGAGGCCGAGGCGGCGCTCTACACCGGCGACGCCTTCCACCGCGACTGGGCCTCGGGCACGCTGGACCGGGTCAAGGCGTTCGGCGCGGAGGCGCTGGTCGGCGGCCGCGGCGCGGTCAGCCGCGGCCGGGACGCCGTGGACGCCGCGATCGAGCAGACCCGCGGGTTCCTCGACGTGATGATCCGCGAGGTCGGCGCCGTCCAGCGCGCCGGCGGCACGCTCAAGGAGGCCTTCGAGCGCACCCACGCCGCGCTCGCGCCCCAGTACGGCCACTGGCCGATCTTCGAGCACTGCCTGCCCTTCGACGTCTCCCGCCTGTGGGACGAGCTGTCCGGGATCGAACGCCCGGTCATCTGGACCGCGCAGCGGGACCGCGAGGTCTGGGACCAGCTGCAGGGCTGAGCGATGACGACGACAGACCGCAAAGTGGCGGTGATCGGCAACGGCCCGGTCGGCCAGACGACCGCGCTGCTGCTGGCCAGGTGGGGTGTTCCGGTGCTGCTGCTGGACGGGCGGCCGGAACGCGATCTGGTCGGTTCCAAGGCGATCTGCCAGCAGCGTGACGTGCTCGACGTGTGGGAGGCCGTGGGCGCCGGGCGGCGGATCGCCGCCGAGGGCGTCACCTGGACGACCGCGCGCACCTTCCACCGAGACCGCGAGTTGTTCGCCTACTCCATGGCCGACCCCGGCCGCTCCGCGTTCCCGCCGTTCGTCAACATCTCCCAGGCGCGCACCGAGGAGATCCTGGACGAGCGGATCGCCGCGGAGCCGCTGATCGACGTGCGGTGGGGCCACCGGGTCACCGGCATCGCCCAGGACGACGACGGCGTCACGCTCACCGTCGAGGGCCGGGACGACGTGCGGGCCGACTACGCCGTGGCCTGCGCCGGGGCGCGCGGCGACGACATCCGCCGCATGCTCGGCGTCGGCTTCAGCGGGCACTCCTTCGACGACCGGTTCCTCATCTGCGACATCCGCGCGGACATGCCCGGCTGGGCGCAGGAGCGGCGGTTCTACTTCGACCCGGAGTGGAACCCCGGCCGCCAGGTGCTGATCCACCCGTGCCCCGGCTCGACGTTCCGCATCGACTGGCAGGTCCCCGGCGACTACGACCTCGCCGCCGAGGAGGCCAGTGGCGCGCTGGACGCCCGCATCCGCGCGATCATCGGCGACCAGCCCTACGAGATCGTGTGGAAGTCGGTGTACCGCTTCCACTCGCGGGTGGCCGACCGGATGCGCGTCGGCCGGGTCCTGCTCGCCGGGGACTGCGCGCACCTGGTGTCGCCGTTCGGCGCGCGCGGCCTCAACTCGGGGGTCGGCGACGCCGAGAACGCGGCCTGGAAGCTCGCGTTCGTCCTGCACGGCTGGGCGGGCGAGGAGCTGCTGGAGTCCTACCACGACGAGCGGCACGCGGCGGCGCTGGAGAACATCGCCGTCACCACCGCCACGATGGACTTCCTGGTGCCGCAGACCGACGAGCAGCACCACCGGCGCCGCTCCGTGCTGGAGGCGGCGGCCACCGATCCGGCGGCGCGGGCGGACGTGGACTCCGGGCGGCTGGCCGAACCGTTCTGGTACGTGGACTCGCCACTGACCACACCGGCTTCGGCGCGGCCGTTCGCCGGGCGCCCGCCGCGCGGCGAGGTGCCGCCGGCCGGCCCGGGGATCCTCGCGCCGGACGTGCCGGTGTCGGTGACCGGCTCCTCGTGCGGCCGGTTCCGCGAGCTGGCCCGCGACGGCGTCCTGCTGCTCACCACCGACGGTGCGGACCTGGACCCGCCCGGGGACACTGTGGACACCGGGGCGCCGGTGCGGATCCTGCGCCTGGCCGATATCGACGTGACCGGCGTGCTCGCCGAAGCGCTGAACGCGCGGCCCGGCGAGGTGTGGGTGATCCGCCCGGACGCCTACGTGGCGGCCGTCCTCACCGACGCGGCGGAGGTGCCCACGGCGGTGAACCGGGCCCTCGGGCAGCGTGCCGCCGAACGTATCCTGCCCGGTGCCGGCACGTGAGAGGGAGGACCATGGGCAGGATCGCCGTCACCGGGGCCACCGGGCAACTGGGTTCGCGGGTCGCCGCGCTCCTCGCGGAACGGGGTGTGCCGCAGCGGTTGTGCGTGCGCGACCCGGCGCGGGCGCCCAGGACCGAGGGCGCCGAGGTCGTGGCGGCGGACTACGCCGACACCGCCGGGTTCCGCGACGCGCTGGCCGGGATCTCGACGCTGTTCCTGGTGTCCGGCCACGAAGGCCCGGAGCGGATGGACCTGCACCGCAGCGCGGTGCGGGCCGCCGCCGAGGCCGGGGTCGACCGCGTCGTCTACACCTCCTTCCTGGGCGCGGCCCCGCTGGCGACGTTCACCTTCGCCCGTGAGCACGCCGAAACCGAGCGGCTGATCCGCGAGTCCGGGCTGCGGCTGACGGCGCTGCGCAACACCCTCTACGCGGACGTCGCGCCGCACTTCGTCGGGTCCGACGGGGTGCTGCGCGGCCCGTCCGCCGACGGGCGGCTGGCGTGGGTGGCGCGGCAGGACGTGGCGCGGCTGGCCGTCGAGTGCCTGCTCGACGACGGGCACGCCGACCAGGTCTACGACGTGACCGGCCCGGAAGCCATCGACCTGCACGAGACCGCGGCGCTGCTGAGCGAGGTGAGCGGGCGGAAGATCACCTACCACGCCGAAACGCTGGACGAGGCGCGCGCGTCGCGGGCGGGCGCGCAGGACTGGGAGATCGACGGCTGGGTCGGCTCCTACGCGGCCATCGCGACCGGCGAGGTGGCGGTCACCAGCCACACCGTCGAACACGTCACGGGACGGCGCCCGTGGACGTTCGCCGAGTTCCTCGCCGCCGAACCGGAGGCGTGGGCGCACCTCAAGTGACGCGGGAGGCCACCGGCGGGACGTTCAGCGTGCTGACGGTGGCCTTCACGCTCCCGGACCCCGGTGACTATCATCGAGATCCGAGAAGATCACCCCGAGAGGCACCCCGCATGGCGTCGGACAGACCGGCATCCCCCTCGGTCGACCGCACGCTGACCGTGCTGGAGACCCTCGTCGAGGCCGGTGAGGGCCTCACCCTCACCGCGCTCGCGCGGGCGACGGCCATCCCGCTGGCCACGTGCGCCTCGATCGTCTACACGCTGGAAAGCCGCGGCTACGCCCGCCGCCGGATCGTCGGCCGCAGCCACTTCTGGCGCGCCACCCCCCGTCTCTACGAGGTCGCCGCGCCGCTGGCAGGTGAGGCGACGGCGGCGCGATCCCGATGATCGTCGCCGTCGAGCTGGCCGTGCTGGTGGCCGTCGTCCTCGTCGTCACCGGCATCGCGCAGCGCCTCAACTGGTCGCCGCCGCTGTGCCTGGTGCTGATCGGCGTCGCGGCGTCGTTCGTCCCCGGCGTGCCCGACTACCACCTCGATCCCGAGGTCGTCCTGATCGGCCTGCTGCCGCCACTGCTGTACGCCACCGCGATCCGCACGCCGCTGTACGACTTCCGGGCCAACCGCGTGCCGATCGCGGCCCTGTCCGTCGGCCTGGTCGTGTTCACCACGCTCGTCGTCGGCTGGGTCGTGTGGCTCATCGTGCCCGGCATTCCGCTGGCCGCCGGGTTCGCGCTCGGCGCGGTCGTCGCGCCGCCGGACGCGGTCGCCGCCACCGCGGTCGCCCGCCGGGTCGGCATGCCGCGCCGCATCGTGCGGATCCTGGAGGGCGAAAGCCTGCTCAACGACGCGGCCGCGCTCGTGTCGCTGCGCACGGCCATCGCCGCGATCGCCGGCGCGGTCAGCATCTGGGAGGTCGGCGGCGACTTCCTGCTCGCCGCGGGCGGGGGCGTCGCGGTCGGGGCGCTGATCGGGTGGGCGGCGAGCCTGCTGCGCCGCCGCCTGACCGACCCGGTGATGGACACCGCGTGGTCGCTGGTCATCCCGTTCCTGGCCTACCTGCCCGCCGAGGCCATCCACGGCTCCGGGGTGGTGGCGGTCGTCGTGGCCGGGCTGATCATGGGGCACCAGACGCCGAAGCTGCTGTCCGGGCCGTCCCGGCTGGCCAGCAGGCTGAACTGGCGCACCGTCCAGTTCCTGCTGGAGAACGTGGTCTTCCTGCTGATCGGGCTGCAGGTGCGGCGCATCGTCGAGGAGGTCGGCGACTCCCGGCTCTCCGCGTGGGAGCTCACGCTGATCTGCGCCGGGGTGCTGGCCGCGACCATCCTGGCCCGGATCGTGTGGGTGTTCGCGTACGGGTTCGTGGCGCGGATGCGGCCGGGCGAACGCACGCCGTGGTCGTACTTCGCGGTGATCTCGTGGGCCGGGATGCGCGGCGTGGTCACGCTCGCCGCCGCGTTCGTGCTCCCGGACGACACGCCGCAGCGCGCGGTGCTGGTGCTGGCGGCGTTCGTCGTCGTGGCCGGAACGCTGCTGCTGCACGGCATGACCCTGCCCGGCCTGGTACGCCGCCTGCGCCTGCCGCCGCCCAACCCGGCGGAGGACGCGCTGCAGGAGGCCGCGCTGCTGCACGACATGACGTCCGCGGGCCTGGCCCGGCTCGAGGAGATCCGCCGCCCGGCCGACCCGCCCGAGGTCATCGACCGGTTGCGGGACAAGCAGTCCTACCGGTCGGACTCGGCGTGGGAGAACCTCGGCAGGCTCAGCGCGCTGGAGGAGACCCCCAGCGACGCGTACCGTCGGCTGCGCGCCGAGATGCTCGCGGCCGAGCGGGACGTCCTGCTCACCGCGCGGGACCGGGGCACCGCCGACGACGAGGTGCTCCGGCGGGTGATGGACGGACTGGACATCGAGGAGTCGCTGCTGGAGCGACCCGAGGAGGAGCCGGGCATGGAACGTGAGCTGGAGACCCCCGAGGCCACGGCGGGCACGTGCGAGCACCTGGAGAAGGCACGCGTGCCGGAGACCGACGCCGAGGGCTGCGTCGACTGCCTGCGCGAGGGCTCGTCGTGGGTGCACCTGCGGCTGTGCCTGGAGTGCGGGCACGTCGGCTGCTGCGACTCGTCGCCGCGCAAGCACGCCACGCAGCACTTCCACGACACGCGTCACCCGGTGATCCGCAGCTACGAGCCCGGCGAGAACTGGCGCTGGTGCTTCGTGGACGGGATCGTCGGCTGAGCGGGGGCGCCGTCGGCGCCCCCGCCGCGCGTCAGAACGGGTAGCCGGCGACGTCGCCGCGCATCGTGACCCAGCGGGTCTCGGTGAACGCCTCGATGTTCGCGGCCGGCCCGCCGAAGCGGGAGCCGGTGCCGGAGTCGAACACGCCGCCGAACGGGGCCAGCGCCTCGTCGTTGACCGTCTGGTCGTTGATGTGCGCGATGCCGGTCGGGATGCGGTCGGCCAGCGCCAGTCCCTTCGCCACGTCCGCGGTGATGATGCCCAGCGACAGCCCGTACTCGCTCTCCGACGCGAGCTTCGCGGCCTCGTCCAGGCTGGTGAACTTCGCGACCGGGGCGACCGGGCCGAACACCTCCTGGTCGTAGGCGGGCACCGAGGGGCCCGCGCCGGCGAGCACGGTGGCGCGGTAGAAGAGGTCCTCGTAGGTGCCGCCCGCGGCGACCTTCGCGCCGGCGTCCACACTGGACGTCACCAGGCCGTGGATCTTGTCGCGCTGCTTGGCGTCGATGATCGGGCCGAGCGCGACCTGCTCGGTGAACGGGTTGCCCACCGGCAGGTGGCTGGCCTTGTCCGCCAGGCGGTCCACGTATTCGTCGTAGAGCGAGGCGTGCACCAGGTGCCGCCCGGTGGTCATGCAGATCTGGCCCTGGTGGAAGAACGAGCCCCACGCGGCGGCGCTCATCGCCTGCTCCAGGTCGGCGTCGTCGAGCACGATCAGCGCCGAGTTGCCGCCCAGTTCCAGGTGGGCGCGCTTGAGGTGGCGGCCCGCGGACTCGCCGACCGCGCGGCCCGCGGCGGTCGATCCGGTGAATGAGATGACGCGGACGTGCTTGTCCTCGACCAGCGCGGCGCCGACGTCCGGGCCACCCGGCAGCACGTGCAGCACTCCGGCGGGCAGCCCGGCCTCCTCGAAGACCCTGGCCAGCGCCACGCCACCGCAGACCGCGGTGCGGGGGTCCGGCTTGAGCACGACGCTGTTGCCCAGCGCCAGCGCCGGCGCGACCGAGCGGATCGACAGGATCAGCGGCGCGTTGAACGGCGCGATCACGCCGACCACGCCGGCGGGCACGCGGCGGGCCATGCTCAGCCGCGGCGCCTCGCTCGGCAGGACCTCACCCGTCGGGTGGGAGGGCAGCGCGGCGGCCTCGTAGCACTCCTGCGCGGCGACGTGCAGTTCGAAGTCGGCCTTGCCGGGGATGCTGCCGGACTCGCGGATCAGCCAGTCCTTCAGCTCGGCGGCGTGCTGCTGCCACAGGTCGCCGGCGCGGCGCAGGACCGCGGCGCGTTCTTGGAAGGAGGTCGCCGCCCAGGTGCGCTGCGCCTCGGCCGCCTTGGCCGCGGAGGCCGCCAGGTCCTGGGGTGAGGCGATGCCGACGCGCCCCAGTTCGTCGCCGGTCGCGGGCTCGATGACGGCCGCGTCGCCGCCCGCCGCGCGCTCCCAGCTGCCGGTGAAGACGCGTCCGGTCCACTTCTCGTCGTCGAGAAAGCTCACTGTCACTCCTGATGCGCGAGGTTTTCCGCCATCCTCCTGGGCTGTTCGGGCCGCGCCAGTGGGTCTTTCACTGAGTGGAAGGCCGGAAAACTGTCGGTGGTGGCTGCGATGATCGCGCTCATGGACGACTCGAAGATCCGGCGGACGCTCGCCTCGCACGGCCCGGTGCGGCGGCGGCCACGGGCGGTGCTCGAACGGATGCTGGCGCTGGCGGGGGAGGACCTGTCGCCCGCGGAGCCGGTTGCGGCCCTGGAGGCGCGGATCGCGTCGCTGCTGGGCAAGCCGGCGGCGTTGTTCTTCCCGAGCGGGACGATGGCGCAGCAGGCGGCGCTGCGGGTGCACGCGGACCGGTCCGGGCGGCGGACGTTCGCCGCGCACCCGCACACGCACCTGGACAACTGGGAGGACAAGGGTTACGCGGCGGTGCACGGGCTGCGGTTCCGGCCGGTGGGGGACCGCAACGAGCTGATGACGCTGGCGGACCTGGAGGCGGTGGGGGAGCCGCTCGCGGCCGTGGTGTGGGAGCTGCCGCAGCGGGACCTCGGCGGGTTGCTGCCGTCGTGGGACGAGCTGGTCGCGCAGACCGGGCGCGCGCGCTCCCGCGGCGCGGCGGCGCACCTGGACGGCGCTCGGCTGTGGGAGTCGCAACCGTTCTATGGCAAGGATTTCGCCGAGATCGCCGGCCTGTTCGACAGCGTGTACGTGTCGCTCTACAAAGGACTGCAAGGCGTGCGGGGAGCGGTGCTCGCCGGCGACGAGGCACTGGTGTCGGAGGTGGCGGTCTGGCGCCGCCGGCTCGGTGGCGCGATCGCCGACGCGTGGCCGCTGGCGCTCGCGGCGCTGGACGGGCTGGACTCGGTGCTGCCGCGGATGCCGGAGTTCCACGCCCACGCCCGGTCCCTGGCGGCGGCGATCAACCACGACGGCGTGGCGTACGCGCACCCGGACCCGCCGCAGGCCGGGATGTTCCACGTCCACCTCCCGGCGCCGAAGGCCGCGGTGGAGCGCGCGGCGGAGGAGCTGATCGCCGAGAAGGGCGTGCAGTTGTTCCTGCGGGTGCGCTCGGCGCCGGACCCCCGGCGGTGCTCCTTCGAGGTCAGCGTCGGGGAGACCACAATGGACTTCACGCCGCCGGAGGTGGTCGCCCTGCTGCACGAGCTGCTCGACCGCGCGCGCTGAGCCGCGCCATTCAGGCGGGCGCCGAGGAACACCAGCGACCGCAACGTGCCCGCGTCGGCCGGCGGCTGCTCGGCCGCGCGCGCTGAGCCGCGCCACCGGCGGTGGTCAAGCGCCGTCGCCGGTCACCGCGGTGTCGTCCAGGCGGGCGCCGGGGAACGCCAACGACCGCAACGTCTCCAACCTCGCATCGACCGCGCGCTGAGTCGCGCCGCCGGCGGTCGTCAGGTGCTCGGGCGCGGGAAGCACCGGAGGAACCGCCTGACCACCGCCCGGTCGCCGGTCACCGCGGCCTCATCCAGACAAGCGCCGAGGAACACCAGCGACCGCAACGTGCTCGCGTCGGTCTCCAGCGTCGCATCCACCTCGCCTGAGCCTCGCTCGATCGAGAACTCGCCGGAATCGACCCTGGCCAGGAACGCGTCGTCGCCCAGGCGCAGCGCCACCCGGGCGGACAGGTCGCCCGCCCGGTCCGCCGAGAAGGTCGTCCGCAGCGCCAGGACCAGCGCGTCCACGCTCAGCTCCCCGGCCGGCGGCACCGGGCGGCGGCTGCCCCACCGCGCCAGCGCCAGCACGACCGCCTCCAGCTCGGCGCCGTGCTCGGTGAGCTCGTACACGCTGGTGCTGGCGGGCGGCCCGAGCCGACGCCGCCGCACCACCCCGGCCGCCTCCAGTTCCCGCAGCCGCTGCGACAGCACGTTCTGGCTCATCCCCGGCAACGACCGGCTCAGGTCGCGGAACCGCTTCGGCCCCAGCAGCAGCTCGCGCACCACGAGCAGCGCCCACCGCTCGCCCACCGCGTCCAGCGCCCTGGCCACCCCGCAGGGGTCGTCGTAACTCCGCACGAGAAAAAGCGTAGCTCCTACTTGTGCAGTGACACCAGTCACTCCTAGATTAGGAGCATGACGACGACCACTCTCCCGCAGGGAGACCTCAGACTTCTCGACACCGACCTCGCCCAGCGGATGCTCGCTTCGACCGAGCTCGCCCGCCTCGCCTACGTCGCGCCGGACGGCACGCCCCGCGTGCTGCCGATGCTGTTCCACTGGACCGGCGACGAGCTGGTGATGGCGACGTTCGCCGGCACCGCCAAGCTCCCCGCGCTGCGAGCACATCCCGCGGTCGCGGTCACGATCGACCGGGCAGGCCCGCCGCCGGAGGTGCTGCTCCTGCGCGGCAACGCCGTAGTCACCGAGGTTGACGGCGTGCTCCCGGAATACGCCGCCGCCCAGCGCCGGTACTACGGGCCAGAGCAAGCCGCCGCCTCCGTCGCCGAGGTCGACCGGCCCGGCCTGCGGATGGCGCGCATCGCCGTCCGGCCGTCGTGGGCGGGCACCTTCGACTTCCAGGAGCGGTTCCCCGGCGGCCGGACCGCCGAGGACTTCGCGCGGCGGGGGCGGTGACATGGCGACCTTCGTGCTCGTCCCCGGCGCGGGCGGGGAAGCGTGGTACTGGCACCGGCTCGTGCCGGAGCTGACCCGGCGCGGCCACGAGGCGATCGCCGTCGACCTCCCGGCCGAGGACGACTACGCCGGACTGGCCGAGTACACCGACCTGGTCGTCCAGGCCATCGGCGACCGCGAGGACGTCGTGCTGGTCGCCCAGTCGATGGGCGGCTTCACCGCCCCGCTCGTCTGCGCGCGCGTGCCGGTGTCGCTCCTGGTGCTGGTCAACGCGATGGTCCCGGCGCCGGGCGAGACCGGCGGCGAGTGGTGGTCCAACACCGGCTACCACGAAGCCCACCCGGCGGGCATGGACACCGAGCGGGACTTCCTGCACGACCTCCCGCCCGACGTGAAGGCCGAAGCCCTCCGGCGGGGCGAGCCGCAGCAGTCGGACAAGCCGTTCACCACGCCGTGGCCGCTGGAGAAGTGGCCGGACGTGCCGACCCGGTTCGTCCAGGGGCGCGACGACCGGTTCTTCCCGCTGGAGTTCCAGCGCCGCGTGGTGCGCGAGCGACTGGGCCTGGAGCTGGACGAGGTCCCCGGCGGGCACCTGAACGCGCTCAGCCGCCCACGTGAGCTGGCCGACCTCCTCGTCCTGTGGTGTTGACAGCGCTTCGAACGCGTGTTCGACTTGCGGGGTGAGGTGGGAGAACCAACGCGCCGGCCGTGACCCGCAGCCGGCTCTGCTCGGCCTGGACGGCCTGGTCCGGACGGTCGCGCCGCCCGAGTTCCAGGGCGTCACGTTCCACGAGGTCCGCGCCCGCTCGGTGCTCAACAAGGTGCCGGGCGAGTCGATGGTCCCGTTCGGCTGGACCGTCAACCCCTACCGCGGCTGCAGCCACGCCTGCACCTACTGCCTCGCCGGGGACACGCCGATCCGGATGGCCGACGGGAGCGCGAAGCCCATGGCCGATCTCCGCGTCGGCGACCGGATCCTGGGCACGGCGCTCCACGGCACGGCCCGGCGCCTCGTGCCCACGACCGTGCTCGCGCACTGGACCACCGTGAAGCCGGCTCACCGGCTGACGCTGCGGAACGGGACGACCCTCGTCGCCAGCGGCGACCACCGCTTCCTCACCGAGAAGGGCTGGCAGCACGTCACCGGCGACGACCGGCCGCACCTGTCGCCGGGCGACACCCTGCTGGGCCCCGCCGGTGACCTCGTCGAACCGGACGCGGCGCTGGACGTCGTCGCGATCGAACCGCTCGGCCGCGACGAGACCCTGTTCGACATCACCACGGGCACCGGCGACTTCATCGCGGCCGGGGTCGTCAGCCACAACTGCTTCGCCCGCAACACGCACACCTACCTCGACTTCGACGCCGGCCGCGACTTCGACACCCAGGTCGTGGTGAAGGTGAACGCCCCCGAGGTCCTCGCCGCCCAGCTGCGCCGCCCCAGCTGGCAGCGCGAGCACGTCGCCATGGGCACCAACACCGACCCCTACCAGCGGGCCGAGGGCCGCTACCGGCTGATGCCCGGCATCATCCGCGCGCTCACCGGCTCCGGCACGCCGTTCTCGATCCTCACCAAGGGCACCGTCCTCACCCGGGACCTGCCCCTGCTCACCGCCGCCTCGCGGGAGGTGGACGTGGGCATGGCGGTGTCGATCGCACTGCTCGACCGCGACCTGCAACGCAGCCTCGAACCCGGCACCCCCAGCCCGCGCGCCCGGCTGGACCTGGTCCGCCGCATCACCGACGCCGGCCTGCCCTGCCAGGTGCTGGTCGCCCCGGTGCTGCCCGGCCTCACCGACAGCGAGGAGGCGCTGGACCCGCTGTTCGCCGAAATCGCCGCCGCCGGCGCCACCCGCGCCACGGTCCTCGCGCTGCACCTGCGGCCCGGCGCCCGGGAGTGGTTCGCCCGCTGGCTCGGCGCCCACCGGCCGGACCTGGTCGAGCGCTACCGCGAGATCTACGGCCGCGGCAGCTACGCGATGCCCGCGTACCGCCGGGCGCTGTCCGCGCGGGTCGCGCCGTTGCTGCGCCGCCACGGCCTGAACCGCCGCGACGAGTCCCACCGCCTGCCCGCGCAGCGCGAGCCGGAGCGCCCGGAGCGGGGCGAGCAGCTGAGCCTGCTGTAAGGAAAGCCTGGTGGACTCCTCCGCCGGGGCGTTCGTTAGCCTCATACGGGCAGCAAAACCCCTGCTGACGCACGAGCCGAACGCCTCGCAAGGAGAACAACCGCAGTGCTTCGCACCCACGACGCCGGCACCCTGCGTGCCGAGCACGCCGGCCAGATCGTCACGCTCACCGGGTGGGTCGCCCGGCGGCGCGATCACGGCGGGGTGATCTTCATCGATCTGCGGGACGCCAGCGGGGTCGCCCAGGTGGTGTTCCGCGAGGGCGAGATGGCCGAGCGCGCCCACCAGCTGCGCTCCGAGTTCTGCGTCAAGGTCACCGGCGAGGTCTCGCAGCGGCCGGCGGGCAACGAGAACGCGGAGATCCCGACCGGCGCCATCGAGGTGCTGGCCACGGAGCTGGAAGTGCTGTCCGAGGCCGCCGTGCTGCCGTTCCCGATCGACGACCGCGTCGACGTCGGCGAGGAGGTGCGGCTCAAGTACCGCTACCTCGACCTGCGCCGCAACGGCCCGGCCCGCGCCATCCGCCTGCGCAGCGAGGTCAGCCGCGCCGCGCGCGAGGTGCTGCACGGCCAGGGCTTCGTCGAGGTCGAGACCCCGACGATGACGCGCTCCACCCCGGAGGGCGCCCGCGACTTCCTGGTGCCGGCCCGCCTGCGCCCGGGCTCCTGGTACGCGCTGCCGCAGTCGCCGCAGCTGTTCAAGCAGCTGCTCATGGTCGGCGGCCTGGAGCGGTACTACCAGATCGCCCGCTGCTACCGGGACGAGGACTTCCGCGCCGACCGGCAGCCGGAATTCACCCAGCTCGACATCGAGATGAGCTTCGTCGACCAGGACGACGTGATCGCCGTCGGCGAGGCCGTCGTGTCGGCGCTGTGGAAGCTGATCGGCCACGAGATCCCGCGCCCGATCGCGCGGATGACCTACGCCGACGCGATGGCCAAGTACGGCACCGACAAGCCGGACCTGCGCTTCGGGCTCGAGCTGACCGACCTGACCGAGTACTTCGCCGACACCCCGTTCCGCGTCTTCCAGGCGCCCTACGTCGGCGCGGTCGTCATGCCCGGCGGCGGCGACCAGCCGCGCCGCCAGCTCGACGCGTGGCAGGAGTGGGCCAAGCAGCGCGGCGCGAAGGGCCTGGCCTACGTGCTCATCGGCGAGGACGGCACGCTGTCCGGCCCGGTCGCCAAGAACATCTCCGAAAAGGAGCGCGAAGGCCTGGCCGAGGCGGTCGGCGCCAAGCCCGGCGACTGCGTCTTCTTCGCCGCCAACAAGCCGCGCGAGGCCCGTGCCCTGCTCGGCGCGGCCCGCGTGGAGATCGGGCACCGGCTCGGCCTGATCGACGAGGACGAGTGGTCCTTCGTGTGGGTGGTCGACGCCCCGCTGTTCGAGGCGGCCGACGAGACCGACGACGTCGCCGTCGGCTCGGGCAAGTGGACCGCGGTGCACCACGCCTTCACCTCGCCGACCCCGGAGTGGATCGACAAGTTCGAGTCCGACCCGGGCAACGCGCTGGCCTACGCCTACGACCTGGTCTGCAACGGCAACGAGATCGGCGGCGGCTCGATCCGTATCCACCGCGCCGACGTGCAGAAGCGCGTCTTCGAGGTGATGGGCCTGTCCGAGGCCGAGGCGCAGGAGAAGTTCGGCTTCCTGCTCGACGCGTTCTCCTTCGGTGCGCCGCCGCACGGCGGCATCGCGTTCGGCTGGGACCGCATCGTGATGCTGCTGGCCAAGGCCGAGTCGCTGCGGGACGTCATCGCGTTCCCGAAGACCGGCGGCGGCTACGACCCGCTGACCGGCGCCCCGGCCCCGATCACGGCCCAGCAGCGTCGCGAGGCGGGCGTGGACGCGAAGCCCCCGGCGCCCAAGGGCTGACCGCGGTGCTGCACCTGCGGGTCGTCAGCCCGCCGGAGGACACCGAACGCGCGCTGGCGGTGCTGCGGGACCGGCCGGGCACGGCGCACCTGATCGTGCACACGGGGGCCGCCGTGTCCCCGGCCGGCGACCTCATCGAGGCCGACGTGGCCCGCGAGGCCGCCGACGAGGTGCTCGAAGCACTGTGCGAGCTGGGGCTGGACCACAGCGGCGCGATCACGCTGGAAGCCCTCGACACGGCGCTGTCCGATTCGGCCGACCGGGCCGAGGAAAGCGCGCCGGGCGAGGGCGCGGACGCGGTCGTCTGGCAGGAGCTGCTGAACCGCACCGGTGAGGAGTCGCGGCTCAACGCCACGTTCCTGACGTTCCTGACGATCGCGTGCCTGCTGGCGTCGGTCGGCATCGTGACCGATTCACCCGTCACCATCGTCGGCGCGATGGTGGTGGGTCCGGAGTTCGGCCCGCTCGCCGCGATCGCGGTCGGGCTGGTGCTGCGGCGCTGGGACCTCGTCCGCCGCGCGACGATGGCGCTGGCGCTCGGGTTCCCGCTCGCGATGCTGGTGACCGCCGGGGTCACGGTGCTGACCTGGTTCGTGGGGCTGCTCGACGTCAGCGCGTTCCGCGAGTCCCACGAGGTGGACTTCGTGTACGAGGTCGGGTGGTACTCGCTGATCGTCGCGCTGCTCGCCGGCGCGGCCGGGATGCTGTCGATGACGTCGGCGAAATCGGCCGCGCTGGTCGGCGTGTTCATCTCGGTCACGACCGTTCCCGCGGCCGGATACGCGGTGGTCGCGGCGGTCGTCGGGGAGTGGTCGAAGGCGGCGTTGTCGTTCGGCCAGCTGGCCGTGAACCTCGTCGGGATCGTGGCGGCCGCGGCCGTGGTTTTGTTGCTGCGGCGGCGCAGAGGCGCTTCCGTCACCGTGCGGCCGTTGCCGGAAGTGGAAAAATCGTTGTGGTGAGCGACGTTCGCCCGCTAGTAGGGTCGAAGGCGATGACGGTGGACACTTCCCCAGGCACGGAGGACGACCAGGACCCGGCAGTCGCGGCCGTTCCGGCAAGCGGAACGCAGGCCGTGGACGCCGCCGTCCAGGCGGCCGAAACCGTGCTGACGCGGCGCTTCGGCAGCGCCATCGGGCTCGTGGAGCCGGAAGCCCTGCCCGGCAGCGGACCGGCGACGGTGGTCCGCGCCCGCATCGCCGCGTCCCCGTTCGGGCTGCCCCGCACGCTCGTGATCAAGCACTACCCGGACGCGCCGCCACGCGGCGCCGCCGACCCGTTCGCGCAGGAGGCGGTCAGCTACCAGCTGTTCACCGCGCTGCCGGCGGAGGACCGGATGTGCCCGGAGCTGCTCGCCCACGACGGCCCGCTGCGCGTCATCGTGATCGACGACCTGGGCCGCGCACCCACCCTGTGGGACAAGCTGCGCGGGCAGGACGCGCGGCTGGCCGAGCGCGCGCTGCTGTCCTGGGCGCGTTCGCTGGGCCGCCTGCACGCGACGACCGCCGGCCGGGAGGCCGACTTCGAGGCGCTGCTGCGCCGGCTGGGCGGGTTCGTGCCGGACGAGGACACCACGCCCGCGGTGGCCTGCGCGCGCCTGCCGACGCTGCTGGCGGAAGCGGTCGGCGTCACGACGCCGGACGACGTGCGGGCCTACGCCGAGAACGTGTGCGAGGCGTCGACGTCGTCGCCGTACCGCGCGTTCAGCCCGGTGGACCTGAGCCCGGACAACAACCTGGTGACCAGCGGCGGCGTGCACTTCCTGGACTTCGAGCGCGGCCTGGTCCGCAACGCGCTGGTGGACGCCGCGCACTTGCGTGTCCCGTTCGCCACGTGCGAGGACGCGCGGGCCCTGCCGAGCGGCATGAGCGAGGCGATGATCGCCGCGTGGAAGGCCGAGGTCTCGGGGGTGTGGCCGGCCCTCGGCGACAACGAGGTGCTGTCGGCGCACCTGCTGGACCACCAGATGCTGCTGGTGTGGGTCACGACGTGGGCCGACCTGGGCGGCGCGGGCGCCGAAGTGCGCCCCAACCGCGTCGCGGCGCTGGTGAGCTGGTGGAAGGACCTGGGAACGTATGCCGAGCGCGGCGGCAGGGACGAGGTCGCCGCGCATGCGCGGGAGGTCGCGAAGGCCCTCGACGCGCGGTTCGGGCCTGGGCTGGAGCTGCCGCTTTATCCGGCGTTCCGCTGAGTTTTCGGGTTTCGGGGCCGCTGCTGGGCGTTCGGGGTTCTGGTCGGTTGCGGGCGCTCGGGGGCCTGGGCGGTTGCGGGGCGTTCGGCGGCCTGGGCGGTTGCCGGGCGTTCGGAATGGCTGCTGGGTGTCCGGAGTGGCTGCTGGGTGTTCGGGGGTCCGGGTGGCTGATGAGCGTTCGTGGTCCCGGGCGGCGGCGGAGCGGCTTGTGGCTCACCGCTGTGCACCTCGCCCGCGAGTAGCGGTTTCGTGCGCTCGCGACTGGTCCTCTCGTGCGGTCGCGATTGGTCCTCTCGTGCGGCCGCGACTGGCCGTTTCGTGTGGGTGCGGATGGGCCTCTGGTAGGACGACTACGACTGGCCGTGTCGTGCCAGCGCGAGTGGACTTCTGGTGCGGTGGCGACTGGTCCTCTCATGGTTTGGGGGTGCGACTGGGCCACTCGTGCGGGCGCAACTGGCCGTTTCGTGTGCGGGCCAGTGGCCCTCTCGTGTCGGCGCGACTGGTCCTCTCATGCCGGCGCGACTGGTCCTCTCGTGCCGGCACGACTGGCCCCGTAGCACCGGAGTGACCGGCCCACTCGCGCCCGAGTGACCGGCCCACTCGCGCCCGAGTGACCGGCCCACCGGCCCACGGGCATCCAAGCGACCGGCCCACCGGCCCACTCGCATCGAAGCGACCCGCCCACCCGCGCCCGCACAAACCCAACCCGCACGCACCCCAACCCCGCGAAACCCAGACGTTCGCTGATCCGTCCGGACCGTGTTACCCGGCGCTCACGTGGTGGGCGGGTCCGTGCCTGATGGTCTTCAGACGTGACTGCGGTGCGTGAAGAATTCACCCAGACCCCCGATCCGCTTCCCCGCCGTGCCGTTCGCCTGGCCGTGCTCGGCGACTCGACCGCCGTGGGGCTCGGCGACCCCGTGCCCGGCGGCTCCTGGCGCGGCGTCGGCCCGTTCGTCGCTGAGGCGCTGGGCATCCCGCCCACCGGGTACCTGAACACCGCGTTCACCGGCGCCCGGATGCGCTGCGTGCGCACCGACCAGTTGCCGGCCGCGCTAGGTCACCAGCCGGACGTCGCGGTCGTGATCGTCGGCATGAACGACACCCTCCGCTCGGACTTCGACTCCCTCGGCATGGCCCGCGACCTCGAACACGTCGTCACCGCCCTCCAAGCCGTCGGCGCCACGGTCGTCACCATGCTCTTCCACGACCACAGCCGCGTCTTCCGGCTGCCCGGCCCGCTCCGCCGCGCCCTCACCGCCCGCATCGCCGAGCTCAACGACGTCATCGAAACCGTCGCCCGCCGGCACGGGGTCGCCTGCCTCGACCTCGGCTCGCTGCCCGGCGCCTACGACCTGGCCGCCTGGAGCGTCGACCGCCTGCACCCCTCCGAGCTGGGGCACCGCCTCCTCGCCCGCGGCGTGACCGAACTGGTCGCCGACGCCGGGATCGCTGTCCCCTCACCCGTGAGCCTCGTCTGCTCCGGCGGCGTCACACCACGCACCGTCGACCACGTCGGCTGGCTCGTCGTGAAGGGCATCCCCTGGCTGTGGCGCCGCGGCCGGGACCTGCTGCCCTACGCCGCCGCCATCGTCGCCCGGTCGGCGCTGGAATCGTGGCGCGCCCGCCGCGCCGAGCCACTTGAACCGGAGCTGGCGCCGCGGCCCGTGGAGCGCTGACGGTTCTGTCGGAGCCCCGCATTACGGTGGAGGCGTGCAGGACGAACTCTTCACGGTGAACCCGGACCTGGAGCCGCCGCCGGAGCGCGTGACGCAGCCCCAGACGGCCCCGGTGCCGCCGGGTTCGCCCCTCGCGGTCCGGATGCGGCCGCGCTCGCTCGACGAGGTGGTCGGCCAGCAGCACCTGCTCGGCGAGGGCGCCCCGCTGCGCCGCCTCGTCGAGGGCGCCGCCCCGGCCTCGGTGCTCCTCTACGGCCCGCCCGGCACCGGCAAGACCACCCTCGCCAACCTCGTCTCCACCGCCACCGGCCGCCGCTTCGTCGCCCTGTCCGCGCTCTCCGCCGGCGTCAAGGAAGTCCGCGGCGTCATCGAGGAAGCCCGTCGCCGCCGCCAGTACAACGCGGAGAACACGGTCCTGTTCATCGACGAGGTCCACCGCTTCTCCAAGACACAGCAGGACGCGCTGCTCGGCGCGGTGGAGGACCGCACCGTCCTCCTCGTCGCCGCCACCACCGAGAACCCGTCCTTCTCCGTCGTCTCGCCGCTGCTGTCCCGCTCGCTCGTGCTGCAGCTCAAGCCCCTCACCGACGACGACGTGCGGCTGCTGATCCGCCGTGCGATGACCGACGAGCGCGGCCTGGACGGCGAACTGGAACTCACGCCCGAAGCCGAGGACCACCTCGTCCGCCTGGCCTCCGGCGACGCCCGCCGCGCACTCACCGCGCTCGAAGCCGCCGCGGACGCCGCGTCGGCCACCGAGCACAAGACCATCGACCTGCCGATCGTCGAGTCCACCGTGGACAAGGCGGCCGTGCGCTACGACCGCGACGGCGACCAGCACTACGACGTCATCAGCGCGTTCATCAAGTCCATCCGGGGCTCCGACGTGGACGCCGCGCTGCACTACCTGGCCCGCATGATCGAGGCGGGGGAGGACCCGCGGTTCCTCGCCCGCCGCCTGGTCGTGCACGCCAGCGAGGACATCGGCATGGCCGACCCGACGGCGTTGCAGACCGCCGTCGCCGCCGCGCACGCCGTCCAGTTCATCGGCATGCCCGAGGGCAGGCTGGCCCTGGCCCAGGCCACCATCCACCTCGCCACCGCGCCCAAGTCCAACGCGGTCGTCACGGGCATCGACGCCGCGCTGGCCGACGTGCGCGCCGGCCGCCTGGGCACCGTGCCGCCGCACCTGCGCGACGGGCACTACGCGGGCGCGGCCAAGCTCGGCAACGCCCAGGGCTACCGCTACCCGCACGACGTGCCCGAAGGCGTGGTCGCACAGCAGTACCCGCCGGACGAGGTGGTGGGCGTCGACTACTACCACCCGACCCAGCGCGGCGCCGAGCGCACGCTGTCCGAGCGCGTCCCCCGGCTGCGGCGGTCGGTGCGCGGCGGCTGACCGCCCGCGGTGCCATGATCGGTGCCATGCCCGAAACCACTGTCGCCGTGCTCGGCACCGGGATCATGGGCCTGCCGATGGCCGCCAACCTCGCCGTCGCGGGCTTCGGCGTCCGCGCCTGGAACCGCACCCCCGCCAAGGCCGCGCCGCTGGCCGACCGCGGCTGCACCGTCACGGACACGCCGCAGGAGGCCGTCGACGGCGCGGACTTCGTCCTCACCATGCTCAGCGACGGCGCCACCGTGCACGAGGTCGTCGAGTCCACCGAACCGGCCGGGGCGGTGTGGCTGCAGATGAGCACCGTAGGCCTCGACTGGACCGAGCGGCTCGCCGCGCTCGCCCACGAGAAGGCCGTCCCGTTCGTCGACGCGCCCGTCCTCGGCACCCGCAAACCGGCCGAGGACGGCAAGCTCGTCGTGCTCGCCTCCGGCCCCGGCGAACTCCGCGACCGGTGCGCGCCGGTGTTCGACGCCGTCGGCACCCGCACGCTGTGGGTCGGCGAGACCGGCGCGGCCAGCAGGCTCAAGCTCGCCGCGAACGCGTGGGTGCTGGCGCTGACCAACGGCACCGCCGAGAGCATCCGGCTCGCCCAAGCCCTCGGGGTCGACCCGCGGCTGTTCCTGGAGGCCATCACCGGCGGCGCGCTGGACGTCCCCTACGCCCACCTCAAGGGCGGCGCGATGATCGACGGCGAGTACCCGCTGGCGTTCGCCGCCCGGCACGCGGCCAAGGACGCGCGCCTGGTCCTGGAGGCCGCGGGCGGGGAAGTCGATCTCGCCGGAACCCGCGCCGCGCTGGCGCATCTGGACGCCGCGATCGAGGCCGGGCACGGCGACGAGGACATGGCGACGCTCTACTTCGGCGTGGCGAAGGGCCCGGAGGGGCCGTCCGGCCACTGACGGCGACGCACGGTAACCTGACCGGCATTCACGCCGCTAGAACCCGAGGAGGGCCCGTGTCGGCAGGGCAGATCGCCGCGTTGATCGCCGCAGGAGCGTTCGTCCTGCTGGTGCTGCTGCTGGCGATCCCGTTGATCAAGCTCGGTCGCACGCTCGACGAGGCGACGATCGCCATCCGCAAGGCGCACGAGAACTCGGACCCGATCCTGCTCGGCGCCAACGAGACGATCACGCACGTCAACACCCAGCTCGAGCGCGTCGACGGGATCACCGCGAACGCCCAGGCCGTGAGCGGCAACGTGTCCGCGCTGTCGTCGGTGTTCACCGCGACCCTCGGCGGCCCGCTGGTGAAGACCGCCGCGCTGTCCTACGGCCTGAGCAAGGCGATCCGGTCGCGGCGCAAGGCCAAGGAGCTCCCCGAGGGCAAGCACAGCCGGAAGCGGGGCCGCAAGTGAAGCGCCTGTTCTGGCTCGGCGTCGGTGTGGTGACCGGCGTCGCACTGACCCGCAAGGCAGGTCAAACCGCTCGTCAAGCGTCGCCGGCGGGGTTAGCCTCGAACCTGGGTGACGCCGTGTCCGAGCTGGCCGGCGCCATCGGATCGTTCGGCGCGGACGTGCGCGCCGGGATGAGCGAGCGGGAACAGGAGCTGCGCGACATGGTGGAGGACCGGTCCGGGGTGAGCGCCCCGCGTCCCCCCGCGGGCCGTCACGCGGCCCGGCGCCCGGCGCGAGCTCGCCGGGCGGAGGGCTGACGCGGCCCTGCCGCCGCGCTCTCCGCCGACGCCGCCCCCGACACCACGCGGCGCCCGCCGCTTTCCCACGAGGACTGACCAGTGGAAACACACGAGATCAACAAGCGGTTCCTGGCGCACTTCCAGGCCAAGGACCACACCCCGGTGCCCAGCGCGTCGCTGATCCTGGACGACCCGACGCTGCTGTTCGTCAACGCCGGCATGGTCCAGTTCAAGCCGTACTTCCTGGGCGAGGTGCCGCCGCCGTACCCGCGCGCGACCAGCATCCAGAAGTGCGTGCGCACCGGCGACATCGACGAGGTCGGCAAGACCACGCGGCACAACACGTTCTTCCAGATGGCCGGGAACTTCTCCTTCGGCGACTACTTCAAGGAAGGCGCCATCGCCAACGCCTGGGAGCTGATCACCAAGTCCCAGGACGACGGCGGCTTCGGCTTCGACCCGGACCGCATCTGGGTGACCGTCTACGAGAACGACTCGGAGGCGGCCGGCCTGTGGCAGAAGGTCGCCGGCATCCCGTCCGACCGCATCCAGGCGCGCGACGGCCGCGACAACTACTGGGACATGGGCGTGCCCGGTCCCGGCGGCCCGTGCTCGGAGATCTACTACGACCGCGGCCCGGAGTTCGGCCGCGACGGCGGCCCTGTCGTCGACGAGGACCGGTACCTGGAGATCTGGAACCTCGTGTTCATGCAGGACATCCGGGGTGAGCAGAGCCCGAAGTACGGCCACCCGCCGATCGGCGAGCTGCCGAAGAAGAACATCGACACCGGCATGGGCGTCGAGCGCGTCGCCTACCTGCTGCAGGGCGTGGAGAACGTCTACGAGACCGACCTCGTGCGCCCGGTGATCGCGCGCGCCGAGGAGTTCTCCGGCCGCCGCTACGGCGCGGACCACGCCGACGACGTCCGCTTCCGCGTCATCGCCGACCACGCCCGCTCCGGCGTGATGCTGATCGGCGACGGCGTGACCCCGGGCAACGAGGCGCGCGGCTACGTGCTGCGCCGCCTGCTGCGCCGCATCGTGCGCTCGGTGCGCCTGCTCGGCGTGCACGAGCCGGTGCTGCCCGAGTTCGCCGCGGTGGTGCGCGACGCGATGGCGCCGTCCTACCCGGAGATCGCGCGCGACTTCGACCGCATCAGCGAGGTCATGCGGGTCGAGGAGGAGGCGTTCCTGCAGACCCTGACCAGCGGGTCGCGGATCTTCGACCTCGCCGCTGAGGAGACGAAGAAGGCCGGCGGCAACGTGCTGGCCGGCGACCGCGCCTTCCAGCTGCACGACACCTACGGCTTCCCGATCGACCTCACCCTCGAAATGGCCTCCGAGCAGGGGCTGTCGGTGGACGAGGACGGCTTCCGGACGCTGATGGAGGAGCAGCGCCAGCGCGCGAAGGCCGACGCCGCGGCCCGCAAGAAGGGCCACGGCGACCTGTCGGTCTACCGCGAGCTGCTGGAGCGGCACGGCGAGACCGACTTCCTCGGTTACACCGACCTGCAGGCCACGGCCAAGGTCATCGGCCTGCTCAAGGACGGCCAGGGCGTGCCGGTCGTGCGCGAGGGCGACAAGGCCGAGCTGATCCTCGACCGCACCCCGTTCTACGCCGAAAGCGGTGGCCAGGTCGCCGACACCGGCGTCCTGCTGGGCTCCGGCGGCGAGGCCAAGGTCGTCGACGTGCAGAAGATCGTGCCCGGCCTGTGGGTGCACCGCGTCGAGGTGATCGCGGGCGAGATCGGCCTGGACACCGAGGTGACCGGCTCGGTCGACCAGACCCGCCGCGGTTCGATCGCGCGCTCGCACTCGGCCACCCACCTGGTGCACGCGGCGGTCCGCGGCGCCTACGGCCGCCGCGCCGCGCAGGCCGGTTCGCTGAACTCGCCCGGCCGCATGCGCTTCGACTTCACCACCCCCGGCCCGGTCTCCACCGACGTGCTGACGGAGGTCGAGGAGGAGGTCAACGACTACCTCCAGAACGACGTCGAGGTGCAGGCCTACACCACGACCAAGGACAAGGCGCTGGAGCTGGGCGCGGTCGCGTTGTTCGGCGAGAAGTACGGCGACAACGTCCGCGTCGTGGACATGGGCGAGTACTCGCGTGAGCTGTGCGGTGGCACGCACGTGGGCCGCATCGGCGAGCTGGGCTTGGTCAAGCTGGTCTCGGACTCCTCGATCGGGTCCGGCGTGCACCGCGTGGAGGCGCTGGTCGGCACCGACGCGCTCAAGCACGTGCGCAAGGAGCAGCTGCTGGTCTCGCAGCTGGCGAACACCTTCAAGGTGCCCAGCGACCAGCTGCCCTCCCGCATCGAGGACGTGCTGACCCGCCTGCGCAACGCGGAGAAGGAGATCGCCCAGCTGCGCACCCAGCAGGTGCTCGGCTCGGCAGGCTCGCTCGCGGACAAGGCCACCGACGTCCAGGGCGTGTCCGTGGTCGCGGAGAAGGTCGACGGCGACATCGACGCGGGCGCGCTGCGCTCGCTGGCCCAGGAGGTCCGCAACCGGCTCGGCTCGCGGCCCGGCGTGGTCGCGTTGTTCGCGCCGCAGGGCGAGAAGCTCAGCTTCGTGGTCGCGACCACGGCCGCGGCCCGCGACAAGGGCTTCGCGGCGGGCAAGCTGGTGCCCTCGTTCGCCGAGGCCGTCGGCGGCCGCGGCGGCGGCAAGCCGGACCTCGCGCAGGGCGGCGGCAGCAACCCGGCGGGCATCGAGCAGGCCATCACGGCGCTGCGTGGCGCGGTCGCGGCAGGGTGACGGCGCGGAAACCGGACCGCCCCGGGGAGCACGATCCCGGGGCAGGCCGGCGCCTGGCGGTCGATGTCGGATCGGTCCGGGTCGGTGTGGCGCTGAGCGATCCGGCCCCCATCCTCGCCAGCCCTCTGGTTACCCTGTCGCGTGATGCGAACAGCGACAGCGATCTCGAACAGCTTGCCGCACTGGTGGCCGAACACGAGGTGGTGGAGGTGATCGTGGGTCTGCCGCGCACGCTCGCCGACCGGCACGGACCGGCCGCGGAGATCGCCGCCGGCTACGCCGACGCCCTCGCCGGCCGCATCGCGCCGGTGCCGGTGCGGCTCGCCGACGAGCGCCTCACCACGGTCACCGCGTCCCGCATGCTGTCCCAGCGCGGCGTGAAGGGCCGCAAGCAGCGGGCGGTGGTCGACCAGGCCGCCGCCGTGGAGATCCTGCAGGCCTGGCTCGACGCCAGGGCCGCTCACCGCGCGCGGGCGGGTGAGGCATGACCAGCGAGCAGCCGCCGCGTCCCGGCCCGCCGCACCCCGGCGCGCCGCGCCGCCGTCCGGCCGTGCCCCCGCCGCCGCAGGTGCCGCCGCGTGGCGCGGACCGGCCGATGCCGGCCCGCCGTCCCGGCGTGCCGCGTCACGCCCGGCCCGAACCGCAGGCGCCTGCCACTCCGCCGACGCCTGCGGCGCCGCCCGCGCAGCCGCCGATGCCGCCGCGCCGTCCGCCCGCGCGCCGCCCGGCGCCGCCCGACCACGGCCTCGACCTGTTCGACGAGCGGCCTCCGCCGCCGCGTCCCCGCAGGCCGCGCCAGCCGCCGCCGGACGAGTCGCCCACCGAGATCATCCACCTCGAGGACGACTACGAGTACGACGACTACGACGACTACCCGGAGAACGCCGACGAGGAGCGCGCCGAGCCCGAGTACATCGAGCCGGCCGACGACGACGAACCGGCCGAGACGCGGCGCAAGCGCAAGCCGCTGCGCTGGCTGGTCGCGCTCGTCGTGCTCGCCCTGATCGGCGGCGGCGCCTGGTACGGCATCGACGCCGTGTTCGGCTACGACGACTTCGAGGGCAGCGGCGAGTCCGACGTGCTGATCGAGATCAGCGCGGGCGACTCGACCGGCGCGATCGGCCAGGAACTGGCCGGAGCCGGGGTGGTGGCCAGCGCGAAGGCGTTCGTGAAGGCCAGCGAGGACAACTCGAAGGTGCTGAGCCTGCAGCCCGGCTACTACGTCGTGAAGACGAAGATGTCCGGCGCCGCGGCGGTGGCCAAGCTGACCCAGGACGGTTCACGCGTCGGCGTCCTGCAGGTGCGCGCGGGCACCCAGCTGGACGACATCACGCAGCCCGACGGCACGGTCACGCCCGGCGTGTTCACGCTGCTGTCGAAGGCCTCGTGCGCCCAGCTGAACGGGCAGAGCACCTGCATCCCGGTGGAGCAGCTGCGCGACACCGCGGCCAAGGCCGACCTGGCGGCGCTCGGCGCGCCGGACTGGGCGGTGCCCGTGGTCTCCGGGTCGACCGACGCCCGCCGCATCGAGGGCCTGGTCGCGCCCGGCGTCTACGACGTCAAGCCCGGCTGGTCCGCCGAGGAGCTGCTCGGCTACGTGCTGAAGACGTCGGCCACCCGGATCCAGACGGCCGGGCTGACCGCGACGTCGAAGTTCCAGGGCCGCACGCCGTACGAGACGCTGATCGTCGCCTCGCTCATCGAGCGCGAGGGCGTCAAGCAGGACTTCGAGAACATCGGGCAGGTCATCTACAACCGGCTCACGCAGAACATGCGGCTGCAGCTGGACTCGACGGTGAACTACCTGCTGGACAAGCCGGTCGTGACCACCACCGACGACGACCGGAACCGGCCGGGCCCGTACAACACGTACAAGATCCCGGGGCTGCCGCCGACGCCGATCTCCTCGCCGAGCCCGGAGGCGATCCAGGCGGCCGAGGAGCCGACGCAGGGCACGTACGTGTACTTCGTGAAGTGCGAGAAGAACGGGCTGTCCTGCTTCGCGTCGGACCTCCCGGAGCACGAGCAGAACAAGACACTGGCGAGGCAGCGCGGTGCGTACTGAGCGCAAGGCGGCGGTGCTGGGCAAACCGGTGGCGCACTCGCTGTCGCCGGTGCTGCACACCGCCGCGTACGCCGCGCTCGGGCTGGACGGCTGGACCTACGAGCGCGTCGAGATGGACGCCGGGGGACTGCCCGGGTTCGTGCGCGGGCTCGGCCCGGAGTGGGCCGGCCTGTCGGTGACCATGCCGGGCAAGCGGGCCGCGCTGGATTTCGCGAACGAGGCCACGCCGCGGGCGGTGGCGGCGGGCGCGGCCAACACGCTGGTGCCGACCGCGGACGGCTGGCTGGCCGACTGCACGGACGTCGACGGCGTCGCCGGGGCGCTGCGCTGCGCCGGCGGGTTCACCGGCGGGGAGACCGGCCTGGTCCTCGGGGCGGGCGGCACGGCGGCCGCGACCGTCGTGGCGTTCGCGGAGCTGGGCATCCGGCGCGCGGTGCTGGTGGTCCGCGACCCGGCCAGGGCGCGGGAGACCGTCGAGGCGGCCGGCCGGGCCGGCGTCGAGGCGGACGTGCGCGTGTGGGCCTCGGCGGACTTCGGCAAGCTCGCCGCCGACTGCGCGGTGCTGGTGAGCACGGTGCCGCCCGCGGCGGTCGCGGAGCACGCGGCCGAGCTGGCCGCGGCGCCGTGCGTGCTGGACGTGATCTACCACCCGTGGCCGACGCCGCTGGCCGAGGCGGCCGCCGGACGGGTCGCCACCGGGCTGGACATGCTGCTGCACCAGGCGTTCGGCCAGGTCGAGCACTTCACCGGCAGGCCGGCGCCGCGCGAAGCGATGCGTGACGCGCTGCGGGAGGCGACGGGCGGCATCCTGCCGCTGCCCCTGGACTAGCGTGAGCACCATGAAGATCGTGGTGCTGGACGACTATCAGGACGTCGCGCGGAGCCTCGCGGACTGGGACTCGCTGGGAGCCGAGGTCGAGGTGATCACCTCGTACGTGGGCGACCACGACGAGCTGATCCGGCGGCTGGCCGGCGCTGAGGTCGTCGTCGCGATGCGGGAGCGCACCCGGTTCACCGCCGAGGTCCTGGAGCGGCTGCCCGACCTGAAGCTCCTGGTGAGCACCGGGCGCCGGAACGCGGCCATCGACCTCAAGGCCACCGAACGGCTGGGCATCACGGTCTGCGGCACCGGCTACCTGCCGCACCCCACGGCCGAGCACACCTGGGCGCTCGTCCTCGCCGCGCAGCGGCACCTGGAGACCGAGCTGGCCGCGATGCGGGACGGCGCGTGGCAGTCGACTGTCGGCATCGGACTGCACGGCAAGACGCTCGGCCTGCTCGGGCTCGGCAACCTCGGCCAGCGGGTGGCGCGCATCGGTCAGGCGTTCGGCATGGAAACCATTGCCTGGAGCCAGAACCTGACCGCGGAGCGCGCCGCCGAGCACGGCGTCACCGCGGTGTCCAAAGAGGACCTGTTCGCGCGGGCGGACGTCCTGTCCGTGCACCTGGTGCTGTCCAAGCGCACCCGCGGTCTGGTCGGGGCGGCCGAGCTGGCCGCGATGAAGCCGGGCGCGTTGCTGGTGAACACCTCGCGCGGGCCGATCATCGACGAGCAGGCGCTGCTGGACGTGTTGCGGGAGCGCCGCATCCGTGCCGCGCTGGACGTCTACGACATCGAGCCGCTGCCTGCCGACCACCCGCTGCGGGCGATGCGCAACGCGACGCTGACCCCGCACCTCGGCTACGTCACGCGTGAGGTGTACGAGATCTTCTACCGCGACGCGGTCGAGGACATCGCCGCGTGGCGGGACGGGAACCCGGTCCGGGTCATGACGCTGTGACCGGGGGCGCCTCCCCGGGCGGGAGGCGCCCCCGGCGGCTCAGCGGACGATCGTGCCGCTGGAGCTGATCCGGTTGCTGATGTTGGCGGAGAAGGACTGCACCTCGGCGTAGACGCCCGGGTAGTCCGGCCGGGCGCAGCCTTCGCCCCAGCTCACGATGCCGACCTCGACCCACTCGCCGGCCGCGTTCTGCTTGACCATCGGGCCGCCCGAGTCGCCCTGGCAGGTGTCGGTGCCGCCCTCCGGGTAGCCGGCGCACAGTTCGTAGGCCGGCTGCAGGTCGCTGCCGTAGGACCGCTGGCAGGTGGAGTCGCTGACGTAGGGCACGGTCGCGTACTTGAGGTAGCGCGACTGGCCGCCGCCCTCGACGGTGGCGCCCCAGCCCATGATCGTGAAGGTGCCGCTGTTGAGCGAGGTGTCGCCCGGCGCGGCGAACTTCAGCGTCGGGGCCGATGCCGCGGACGCCAGTTCGATCAGCGCCCAGTCCTGCGCGCCGGTGCTGGCGTACTGCGGGCTGCGGTAGACGTAGGTCGACTTGATCGACTGGCCCCCGCTCGCCTGCAGGTCCACCTTGCCGAGGGTGGCGGTGATGCTGGAGTTGGTGCCGGTCCGGCTGACGCAGTGCGCCGCGGTCAGGACGACGCGCGGTGCGACGAGCGCGCCGCCGCAGCCCATCGACAGCCGAACCATCCACGGGAACTGGCCCTGGGTGGCGTTGGTGCCGCCGACGACGAACGGGGTGACGGTGTCACCGGACGGCTGCGCGGCCTGCGCCGGGGTCAGCGCGGCGGTGAGCGCGGTGGCGAACGCGGCGGTCGCGAGAATGGCGCGCCGGAGCGTTTTCCCGATTGATTTCCGCAATTTCAGACCCCCGCCGTCTGACTGATCCAGGACCGGTTCGCGGCGACGCTGCCATAGATCTGGGAAGAACTGCCGTCCGCCATGGACGCGACACCCACCTGAACTCCATTGGCCATTTGGGGGCCGCCGGAATCGCCCTTCCAGGCCACGCCGCTCACGCCGGTGGAGCAGATCGCGCGGCCGCCGTAGGCGTCGGTGCAGCTGCCGCCGATCCGGGTGTTGCGCACGGTCGCGGTCTTCAGCTGTTCGGCCGCCGAGCCGTTGTAGCTGGTGCGGCCCCAGCCGTAGATGGAGTTGGTGCTGCTGACCGCCGGGTCCGCACTGGCCAGCCTGGCGTAGGTGGTGCTGATCGAGGTGCCGAGTTGGAGCAGGGCGAAGTCGGTGCTGGGGTTGGCGACCTGCCTGGTGACGGTCGCGGTGACGCCGCCGGAGGAGCGGTACACGCTGCCGACGCGCACGGTCATGCCGGAGCCGAGGCAGTGCTTGGCGGTGAGCACCCACCGGGACGCGATGATGGTGCCCGAGCAGTTGAACTGACCGTTCACGAACACGGCCGCCGCCCACGGCGCGCTCGAAACGGTGCTGCCGCCGATGATGAACGGTTCGACGGCCGGTCCCGCGGAGACCGCGGGAGCGGCGCCGCCGACGGCTATCCCGGCCGCGGCGGTGATTGCGGATATCCACCGGAAAATGCGCATGACGAATAAACCTCCGCAGGGGTGAGGTATTCGCGCCCGACGATGTGCGCGACAGGCAGAAGTTAGCGCGCGGAGAACCCGACGAAAGTCGTCAATCCGGTGTCACCGGCGGGAAAACACCCCGGATGGCCTACGACCAGTGGCCGGTTTTCGGCGCCGCCCCGAACGGCCGACACGACGCTCTCGGGCGCGAACACGCCGTGTTTTCCCGTCGGGCGGCCTGATTCGCCCTTCCCGCTGTCAGGCGGCGCGCAATTCCGCCAGCACCGCGTCGGTGAACGGGGGCCACGCCTCGATCGCCCACGGGCCGAAGTCCAGGTCCGTCAGCACGACGCACGCGGCGCTCGCGTCCGGGTCGACCCACAGGAACGTGCCGGACTGCCCGAAGTGCCCGAAGGTCCGCGGCGAGCTGTCCGCTCCCGTCCAGTGTGGACTCTTCGAGTCGCGGATTTCGAAGCCCAGCCCCCAGTCGTTGGGCTTCTGGTGCCCGAGTCCGGGCAGCACCCCGTTCAGCCCCGGGAACGCGACCGACGTGGCCGCGCGCAGGGTCGCCGGGTCGAGCAGCTTCGGCGCCTGCAACTCGGCCGCGAACCGCACCAGGTCGTCCACCGACGACACCCCGCCGGCGCCGGGGGAGCCCTCCAGCCGGGTCGACGTCATGCCCAGCGGGGCCAGCACCGCCTCGGACAGGTACCCGGCGAACGGGATGCCCGAGTGCTCGGCCAGCGCGTCGCCGAGGACCTGGAAACCGGCGTTGGAGTACATGCGCCGCGTGCCCGGCTGGGCCATCACGCGGTCGGAGTCGAAGCCAAGACCGGCGGTGTGCGCGAGCAGGTGCCGGATCGTCGACCCCTCCGGCCCGGCAGGCGTGTCCAGCTCGACCACGCCCTCCTCGACCGCGATCAGCGCCGCGTACGCGGTGAGCAGCTTGGTCACCGAGGCCAGCCGGAACGTGCGCGCGGTGTCGCCGTGGCTGCCGGCCACCGTTCCGTCCGCCCGCACCACGGCCGCCGCCGCGTGCGGGGCTGGCCACTGATCGATCCGCTCCAGGCTCCGCATACCCAAAGCCTAAACGGCGGCTGTCCCGCGCCGGGGACAGCCGCCGTCGGATCAGGCGTCGAGGTCGCTGGCGACCAGCTCGGCGACCGCGTCGACCGCGGCCTCCGCGCCATCGCCCTCGGCGGCGATGACCACTTCGTCACCGTGGCCCGCCGCCAGCGTCATCAGACTGAGCAGGCTCCCGGCGGGCACCGGCGCGCCGCCGTCCTTGGCGATCGTCACCGGCACCGCCTGCGCGGCCGCGGTCTTCGCGACCAGGGCGGCCGGCCGGGCGTGCAGGCCCACCTTGCTGGCGACGGTCACACGTCGTTCCGCCATGTTCGACCTCTCCTCACTTGCTGGGCGTGCCGGCGTCGGCGGACGGCTGTTCGGCGTCGTCCTCCCGGCCCGGCGTGCGCAGGTTCCACTTCGTGATCACCCACCGGAACAGGAAGTAGTAGATCACCGCGTACACCAGGCCGATCGGGATCAGCAGCCACGCCCGGTTCGCCGCGGGCGCCGACGAGTTGAGCGCGAAGTCGATGAACCCGGCCGAGAACGAGAACCCGAGGTGGATGTCCAGCGCGTTGCAGATGGCCAGCGACAGGCCGGTCAGGACCGCGTGGATCAGGTACAGCGGCCACGCCACGAACATGAACGCGAACTCGATCGGCTCGGTCACACCGGTCAGGAACGAGGTGACCGCACCGGCGATCATGATGCCGCCGACGACCTTGCGCTGACCCGGCCGCGCCGTCTGCCAGATCGCCAGCGCGGCGGCGGGCAGCGCGAACATGAAGATCGGGAAGAAGCCGGTGGTGAACGCGCCGGCGTTGGGGTCGCCCGCGAAGAAGTTGGTGATGTCACCGCCGTCGAAGATGAACCACACCGGCACGTTGATCAGCTGGTGCAGGCCGATCGGCAGCAGCAGGCGGTTGAGCAGGCCGTAGATCCCGCCGCCCACGACGGCGTTGCCGGTCACCGCGTCACCGAGCCACTGCATCGCGTTGTCCACGGCCGGGAAGATCAGGCCGAACACGACACCGATCAGCAGCAGCGCAACCGAGTTGATGATCGGCACGAACCGGCGGCCGCCGAAGAACGCCAGGTACGGCGGCAGTTTCACGCGGTGGAAGCGCTGCCACAGCACCGCGGTGACCAGGCCGACCACGATGCCGCCCAGCACGCTGTAGGGCCATTTGATGGGCTGCAGGTACCAGCCCTCCTTGAAGCCCTCCAGGTCGCTGACCGGCGCGAACACCTGCACGACCTTGTTGAACACCACGAACCCGACGACGGCGGCGACACCGGTCGAGCCGTCGCCCTTGCGCGCGAAGCCGACGGCGATGCCGACCGCGAACAGCAGCGGCAGCCAGTCGAACAGGCCACCGCCCGCCGCGGCGAGCACGGCGGCGACCTTGTCCCAGCCAAGGCCGTCCTTGCCGAGCAGGTCGTCCTGCCCGAGGCGGCTCAGCAGGCCTGCGGCGGGCAGGGTGGCGATCGGGAGCATGAGGCTGCGGCCGAAGCGCTGCAGCCCCGCCATCCCCCTCCCTTTGCCCTTGGTTCCATCTGCGACGGTGGCGCTCACGGGTTACCTCCGTGTTCGGCGGGGACTGTGCGATCGAGTTGCATGGACACCTCGTACCGGTCGCCCCGGTACCACGAGGTCATGTCCTCCACGGGGACTCTGGACGCGCTGGAGACCCGGCGGAAGACCAGGAGCGGGTCGCCGGCGCGGATGCCGAGCAGGCGCGCCGTCTCCCGGTCCGCCGCTTCCGACCACACCGTCTGGCGGGCGTGGTCCAAGCGGAGGTCGTAGCGCTGCGCGAGTTGCTCGTACAGCGAGGAGGTCAGGTCCAGATCCGGCAGCCCGGGCACCCGGCCGGGGTGGTACCAGCCGCGCTCGACGGCCAGCGGGGTGCCGTCCGCGCGGCGGCGGCGCACCAGACGGTACGCCTGCTCGCGCGTGCCCAGGCCGAGCGCGCCCGCCGTCTCCGCGGGCGGGGTCTCCAGCCCGCAGTGCAGCAGCTCGGTGGCCGGCGTCAGGCCGCGGCGGCGCATGTCGTCGGTGAACGACATCAGGTACAGCTGCAGCTCCATGCGCCGCGTCGCGGTGAAGGTGCCCTTCCCGCGGGCGCGGGTGAGCAGGCCTTCCTCGACGAGCTTGCCGATCGCGGAGCGGACCGTCAGCCGGGACACCCGGTAGCGCTCGGCCAGCTCGCGCTCCGACGGGATCGGCGACCCCGGCGGCAGCTCGCGCTCGATCGAGCGCCGCAGGATCTCGCGCAGCTGCGCGTGTTTCGGCGTCGGCCCGTCCACCACGCGGTCGGCGGTGGTCGCGGTCTGCGCCATGCCACCTCCAGGTTTCGGGTTGGTTTCCGGGGTCGCACCGGCGGCCCGTAATTGGTACGTTCCGGTCTAGACCATTTCTTGATGGGGCAGAATGCTCCGCTACCCGGGCGGGTGTCAACCACCGTTACGGGTTCGTGTTCGGCAAGCAGAGAAGGAGGCCGCCGTGGCGGACGACAGGCCGGAAAAGATCCTCGCGGCACTGGGCGGCGCGGACAACGTCGTCGAGATCGAAGGCTGCATCACGCGGCTGCGGTGCGAACTCGAGGACGGCTCGCTGGTGGACGAGGCCGCGCTGAAGGCGGCAGGCGCGCACGGCGTGATGAAGATGGGGTCGGTCGTGCAGGTCGTCGTCGGCCCGGAGGCGGACACGATCGCCAGCGACATCCAGGACCTGATGTGAGCGTGACCGTGCAGAGCCCGGTGCCCGGCCGGGTCACGCCCATGTCCGAGGTGCCGGACCCGGTGTTCGCGCAGTCGATGGTCGGGCCCGGGGTCGCGGTGCTGCCCGCGGGCGGGCGGCAGGACGCGCTCAGCCCGGTCGACGGGACTGTGGTGACGCTGCACCCGCACGCGTTCGTCGTCGCGACCGCGGGTGGTCAGGGCGTGCTGGTGCACCTGGGCATCGACACGGTGAAGCAGAAGGGTGAGGGCTTCACGCTGCACGTCGTGAAGGGCGAATCGGTGCGCGCCGGGCAGCCGCTGATCAGCTGGGACCCGGACGCGGTCGCCGCGGCGGGGTACTCACCGGTGGTGCCGGTGGTGGCGCTCGACGCGGACGCCGAGGCGCTGTCGGGAGTGCTCACCGGCGGCTCCGTCGACGCCGGCGAGCAGCTCTTCACCTGGGATTAGGCGCCGCTCGGGCGGAGCGGGCCGCGATCCCTAGGCCGTCACGACGTTCTGGCCCTCGACCTTGACCGGGATGGGGGAGAGGCCGGTGTCCGCCGGGCCCTTCTCCAGCGCACCGGTCAGGGTGTCGAACTCCGAGCCGTGCAGCGGGCACTTGATGGCGTCGCCCTCGGGGGCCACCGTCGCGCCCTGGTGCGGGCACACGGCGCTGAAGCAGGCGGCGGTGGTCTCGGTGGGCCGGGCCAGGATGGCGGGCTTGCCGTCGACCGTGACCGACTTGGCCTGGCCGACCGGGACGTCGTTCAGCGCCGCGACGGTGGTGCCGGACGGGGCGGACGGGGCCGAGCCGGTGTTCTGGCTGCTTCCGGACGTGCCGCTGTCGCTGCCGCCGCAGGCGGCCAGGACCACGGTGCCCGCGGCGGCGCCGGCCACGGCGACCCCGGTCGTCAGGACGGTACGGCGGGTGGGTGAGTGAGCAGTCATGCCCCGTGACACGGTCGCGGTCCCGGCTCGGTTCAATCCGGCGGCGGATTGAACCCGATCGCGTTCCGCCCCGTGGTGAACGGGTGCAAGGATCGCCGGTGGAGGAGGTCGGGTCATGGTGGCGTGGCTGTTGCGGATCCTGGTGGTCCTCGGACTGCTGGGGTCGGCCTGGGTGCACTGGGACCTGTGGGCCAACGAGGGCTTCGACGAGATCGCGACGATCGGGCCGTTGTTCCTGGTCAACGTCGTCGCCGGGGTGGTCATCGCGGTGGCGGTGCTGTTCTGGCACCACTGGCTGCCGGTGCTGGCCGCGATCGGGTTCGGCGCGGTCACGCTGGCCGCGTACCTGATCTCGCTGACGCCCGGCGGGTTGTTCGGGGTGCGGGAGCAGTTCGCCACGTCCGCGGAGACCTGGGGCGTGATCACCGAAGCCGGGTGCGTGGTGTTCGGCGTGGCGTTGCTGTTCGCGCAGCGGGTCCGGCGGAAGCAGGGCGTGCTGGCGTGAGCGACGGCGCGGAAGACCAGTTGATGCGGGCGCTGCACGACGACCACGCGGCCGCTCTCTGGTCCTACGCGCTGCGGCTGACCGGCGGTGACCGGGCCCGGGCCGAGGACGTGGTGCAGGAGACGTTGCTGCGGGCCTGGAAGCACCCGCGGGTGCTGGATCAGACGCAGGGCTCGGCGCGGGCGTGGCTGTTCACGGTGGCGCGGCGGATCGCGATCGACGACTGGCGGTCGGCCGCGCACCGCTCCGAGGTGACCACCGATTCGCCGCCCGAGCTGGTCACGCCGGACGACACCGACCGGGCGTTGCAGGGCTGGCTGGTGGCGGAGGCGTTGAAGGAGTTGTCCACGGCGCACCGCGAGGTGCTGCTGCTGTGTTACTTCCAGGGTTTCTCGGTCGCCGACGCGGCCGCGAGGCTCGGGATTTCCGCCGGGACGGTGAAGTCCCGGACGCACTACGCGCTGCGGGCGTTGAAGCTCGCGCTGGAGGAGAAGGGGGTGACCCGGTGACCGAGCCCGACGAGTTCGTGACCTACGACGCGGCGTACGTGCTGGGCGCCCTGTCCCCGGAGGACCGCGCGGCGTACGAGGAGCACCTGCGCGGCTGTGCGCGGTGTTCCGCGGCGGTGGCGGAGCTGGCCGGCTTGCCCGGGCTGTTGTCGCAGGTGACGCCGGACATGGTCGAGGGGGAGCCGCCACCGGACCGCTTGTTGCCTGCGTTGTTGCGCGGGGTGCGCCGCGCCCGGCGGCGGCGGGTGGTGACGACGTTCGGGGTGGCGGTGGCCGCGGCGGCGGCGGTGCTGGCGGCGATCTTCGTGCCCCAGCCCGACGGCGGCGGTGGGACGGCCATGACGCCGCTGGGCGCGTACCCGGTCCAGGCGACGGCCGCGGTGGCCGAGGTGTCCGGTGGCAGCCGCGTCGACATGTCGTGCAGCTACCGGGGCGCCTACCAGGGCGCGGGGTACCTGCTGGTGGCCATCCGGGCGGACGGATCGGAGGCCCAGCTGGCGACGTGGAACGCCACCCCCGACCGGGACGCCCGCATCTCGGTCGGCACGGATTTGCCGCCGGAGGAGATCAAGGCGCTGGAGATCCGCACGACCGGAGGGGTGCCGCTCCTGCGGTGGCATCCGTGAGGTGAGTGGGGTGTTGTGCCGCGCTCGCGGATCTTCATGCCCGCGCTTGAAGGTTCCGCCGCGCTTTGTTTTTCGCCCTGCGAAAATTTTCCGCCGCGCCTGAAGATCTCGTCGCGCCTTGAATTTGCGCCTTGCCCCAGTTGCCCGCCAGACCTCACCTGTCGATGGGTCGTGAATCTCGTGCCGCGCCTTTAATCTCCAGAGCGCGCCTCCAGTTTTCCCGCCGCGTCTACAGTTTCTTGACACCCCTCGGCTTCCCGCCCTGCCTCAGGTGTCTGCCGCGCTTTGGCTTCCTGCCCTGCCTCAGGTGTCTGCCGCGCTTTGGCTTCCTGCCCTGCCTCAGGTGTCTGCCGCGCTTTGGCTTCCCGCGCTGCCTCAGGTGCCTGCCGC
>NZ_JBEXTX010000034.1:0-7542 GCF_040614175.1 Amycolatopsis sp. NPDC006131 | reverse complement strand
GCGCTTCGGCTTCCCGCGCAGCCTCAGGTGCCTGCCATGCGTCGAACCTTCTGTCGCCCCCCAACTCCTGCCTTCGCGTTCCAAGTTCCCGCCATCGCCCCAAAACCACTTCCGCCGCTACACGTCGCCCCTGCGTTAGTGGGAACCTCGCGCGACGACGACTTGACCTCTCGCGCGGCCTGATTGCCGCACGAGAGGACCACTCGTGCGAACCCGCGCGCTCCGGCTAGGCGAGTGGGATTCTCGTGCGCCCGCGACTGGACTGTTCGCGCGTCATGAAATGACCACTCGCGCGACGGATGCCGTGCGAGTGGGAATTTCGTGCGCCGCATGATTTGGCATTCCGCCGCCCGCAGCGCACTCTGGGTTCGTGAACTGGGGAATCGTGGCGGCGGTCGGCGCCGCCGGAACGACAGTGGGTGCCGGGACGGTGAGCCTGCTCCGGAGAGCCGAAGCTCCGGTGTCGGCCGCCGTGGTGGCGCTCGGCACCGGTGCGGCCTGGGCGGGACTCGCCGTCCTGGCGCCTGCCTGGACGGCCTTCGTGCTGGCCGCGCTCGCCGTGCCGTTGATCGCGGCGGACCTGCGCCACCGGCGGCTGCCGGACGTGCTCACGCTGCCCGCGTACCCGCTCCTCGTCGCGGTGGCACCGGATCCGGCGAAGGCCCTCGGAGCGGCCGCCGTCTTCGGCGGCGCGCACCTGGTGATCCACCTCGTGGCGCCACATGCCATGGGCGCCGGTGACGTCAAGCTGGCCGGCGCCCTCGGCGCGGCGCTCGGCTCCGTCGGCTGGTCCGCGTTGCCGGTGGCAACAGTGCTGGCCGCGTTTGTCACAGCCGTCCTGGCCGCCACCCGCCGCTGGCGAAACGGGGTGCCGCACGGCCCCGGCCTGCTCGCTGCGGCCACCGCGCTGGTCCTGATCCGCCCTGGCTGAGCACGGGGGAGGCCGGTGCCGCCTGCTGCGGGCATGTCGTGCTCCCCGGAGAAGGTGCGGGAGTCAAGCGCGCCTGCCGCTCGCGGGGCAACTGCCGGGCGGAGCCGGGCGAACGCGAAAGCCGGCAGCCGCCAGCCAGCGCGCCAGCTCGGACACTGCGGAGCCACGAGCGGGTGGAGCCACAGCAGTCTCACCGCTGCGTGCGCCGCTCGCGGGGCAACCGCCCGCCGGAAGCCGGGCGAACGCAACGGCAGACAGCCGCTGGGGGCGCGCCGTGCCGGACACACGCGGCGTCACCCCGGACACACAGTCGCGACCAGCGGGCGGACCACGTCAACCCCGCCTCTGCGACCACCGCTCGCAGGCAGCCCCCGCCCGCCGGAGCCGGGCGAGCGCAATGGCCGGCAGCCGCCGGCCGCGCGCCACGTTGGCCACACCGGCGCGCGACCCCGGGCGCGCCGGCCCGCCACCCCGGGTACACCGGCGCGCCGGCTCCGGCACACCGGCCCACCACGCGCGCACACCTCGGGCACACCGGCGCGCCACCTCGGGCACACCGGCCCGCCACCCGGACCCGCCGGCGCGACCAGCGCACGGACCACGTCAACCCCGCCCTCGCGACCACCCCGCGCGGGTCAGCCCGCGCCCGTCGGAGCCGCCTGAACCGGGCGACAACCCTCATGACAGGATCGTCTGGTGGTACTGCGCTGGATAACCGCTGGTGAATCGCACGGTCCGGCCCTCGCGGCCGTGCTCGAAGGGATGGTGGCCGGGGTCGAGGTCACCACCGCCGACGTGAGCGAGCAGCTCGCCCGCCGGCGGCTCGGGTTCGGCCGCAGCCCCCGCATGGGCTTCGAGACCGACCACATCGAGTTCCTCGGCGGCGTCCGGCACGGCGTCACCCAGGGCGGACCGGTCGCGGTGCACATCGAGAACGCCGAGTGGCCCAAGTGGGAGAAGGTCATGTCGGCCGACCCCGTGGACCCGGCCGAGCTCGAGGGCCTCGCCCGCAACGAGCCGCTCACCCGCCCCCGCCCGGGCCACGCCGACCTGCCGGGCATGCAGAAGTACGGCTTCGACGAGGCCCGCCCCGTGCTGGAACGCGCCAGCGCCCGCGAGACGGCCTCCCGCACGGCACTGGGCACCGTCGCCCGGAACTTCCTCCGCCAACTCCTCGGCGCGGAGATCGTGAGCCACGTCGTCTCCATCGGCGGGGCCGTCGCCCCCGAAGGCCCGCTGCCCGGGCCCGAGGACCTCGCGGCGGTCGACGAATCCCCGGTCCGCGCGTTCGGCCAGGAAGCCACCGACGCGATGATCGCCGAGGTCGACGCGGTCCGCCAGGCCGGTGACACCGTCGGCGGCGTCATCGAGGTCATCGCCTACGGGCTGCCGCCGGGGCTCGGCTCCCACGTCCACTGGGACCGCCGCCTCGACGCGCGCCTCGCCGGCGCGCTCATGGGCGTCCAGGCCATGAAGGGCGTCGAGGTCGGCGACGGCTTCACCACCGCCCGCCGCTGGGGCAGCAAGGCCCACGACGAGATCGACCGCGGCACCGGCCCGGTCGGCGTCACCCGCCGGTCCAACCGCGCCGGCGGCCTCGAGGGCGGCATCACCAACGGCGAGCCGGTCCGCGTGCGCGTCGCGATGAAGCCGATCTCCACCGTCCCGCGCGCGCTGTCCACTGTGGACGTCGTCACCGGGGAGCCCGCCGTCGCGATCCACCAGCGCTCCGACGTGTGCGCGGTACCGCGCGCCGGGGTCGTCCTGGAGTCCGTCGTGGCGCTCGTGCTCGCCGACGCGGCACTGGAGAAGTTCGGCGGCGACTCGCTGGCCGAGACCAAGCGCAACGCCGAGTCCTACCTCGCGGCACTGGAGGAACGGTGGGCCAACCTCCCTGCATCGTGATCGCGGGCCCGCCCGGGTCCGGCAAGAGCACCGTCGGGCCGCTGCTCGCGCAGCGCCTCGGCGTGCCGTTCCGCGACAGCGACGACGACATCGTCGCCCGCGCCGGCCGTCCCATCGCGGAGATCTTCGCCGACGACGGCGAGCCGGCCTTCCGCGCGCTCGAAGAGGAAGTGATCGCCGAGGCCCTCGCCGAGCACGACGGCGTGCTCTCCGTCGGCGGCGGCGCGGTCCTCGCCGAGGGCACCCAGAAACGCCTGGTCGGCCACCCGGTGGTCTTCCTCAACGTCGGCTTCGCCGCAGGCGTGCAGCGCGTCGGCCTGTCCACCGCCCGCCCGCTGCTCGCCGGGGTCAACCCGCGCGCCACCTACCGCTCGCTGCTCGAAGCGCGGCTGCCGGTGTACCGCTCGGTCGCCACCATCGAGGTGTCCACGGACGACCGCACCCCGGCCGAGATCGTCGACGCCATCGCCCGCGAACTAGCCCTGGAGGAAACGCAGTGACCGACCCGGTCCGGATCGAGGTCCGCACCGCCCGGCCGTACCCGGTCGTCGTCGGCCGCGGCCTGCTCGGCGAGCTCACCGAGGCCGTCAAGGGCGCCTCCAGCGTGGCGATCATCCACCAGCCCACGCTCACCACCACCGCCGAAGCCGTGCGCGACGAACTCAACGCCGCCGGGCTGGACGCCCACCGCGTCGAGATCCCCGACGCCGAGGACGGCAAGGCGCTGTCCGTCGCCGGCTTCTGCTGGGAGGTCCTCGGCCGCATCGGCCTCGACCGCCAGGGCGTCGTCATCGGCCTCGGCGGGGGAGCGGTCACCGACCTCGCCGGCTTCGTCGCGGGCACCTGGATGCGCGGCGTCCGGCTGGTCAACGTGCCCAGCACGCTGCTCGGCATGGTCGACGCCGCCGTCGGCGGCAAGACCGGCATCAACACCGACGCGGGCAAAAATCTGGTCGGCGTCTTCCACGAGCCCAGCGCCGTCCTTGTCGACCTCGCTACCCTGGAAACCCTGCCGCGCAACGAACTGATCGCCGGCATGGCCGAGGTCGTGAAGGCCGGTTTCATCGCCGACCCGCGCATCCTCGAGCTCATCGAAGCCGATCCCGAGGCGGCGACCGACCCTGCCGGTGACGTCCTCGGCGAGCTGGTGCGCCGATCGATCCAGGTCAAAGCCGACGTCGTGGCCGCCGACCTGCGTGAGTCCGACCTGCGCGAAATCCTCAACTACGGCCACACCCTCGGCCACGCCATCGAGCGCCGCGAACGCTACCGCTGGCGCCACGGCGCGGCGGTCAGCGTGGGCCTGGTGTTCGCCGCCGAGCTGGCCCGCCTCGCCGGGCGGCTCGACGACGCCACCGCCGAGCGGCACGCCGCCATCCTGGAGCGCCTCGGCCTGCCGACCAAGTACGACCCGGACGCCTTGCCGCAGCTGATCGACTCCATGCGCAAGGACAAGAAGACCCGCTCCGGCGTGCTCCGCTTCGTCGTCCTCGACGGCCTGGCCAAACCGGGTCGCCTCGAAGGCCCCGACCCGGCTCTGCTGGCCGCGGCGTACTCGGCGGTCGCCGGACCGCGGCAGTCCGACGGTGGGAGCGTGCTGCTGTGAAGGTCTTCGTGCTCAACGGTCCCAACCTCGGCCGCCTCGGGAAGCGGGAGCCCGCCGTCTACGGCTCCACCACCCACGCCGACCTCGCGGAGCTGTGCGTCAAGACCGGCAGCGAGCTGGGCATCGACGTCGAGGTCCGGCAGACCGACCACGAGGGCGAGATGGTCGGCTGGCTGCACGAAGCCGCCGACGGCGGGAACCCGGTGGTGCTCAACGCGGGCGCCTGGACGCACTACTCGATCGCCGTGCGGGACGCCGCCGCGCAGCTCGCCGCGCCGCTGATCGAGCTGCACATCTCCAACGTGCACAAGCGTGAGGCGTTCCGCCACCACAGCGTGCTCTCCGACATCGCCACGGCTGTCATCGCCGGGCTCGGTGTCGACGGCTACCCGCTCGCCCTGCGCTGGCTCGCCGCCAACGCCGGATGACCGTCCCCGACCTCAGAACCGCCCGGCTGCGCCTGCGAGGCCTCGAACCCGCCGACACCGAATCGATCGTCCGGGTCTTCGCCGACCCGGACACGAGCAGGTTCCTCGCCGCCGACCTCAGCGACCCGGACCAGTGCCGGGCCTCGGTCGAGCGGCGCCTCGCCTACACCGGGCCGGACGGCACCGGTCACTGGGTCATCGAGCGCGACGGCGACGTCATCGGGCTGGCGCACCTGCGGCCATCGGCCGAGCTGTCCGGCGACCTCGTGGAGATCGGGTACTTCCTCGACCCCGCCCACGGCGGCCACGGCCTGGCGACCGAGGCGGCAGCCGCGCTGCTTCGCCACGCCTTCGCCGCGCTCGGGCTGCCCGCCGTGTGGGCGCTCGTGCACGAGTCCAATGTGTCCAGTCAAAACCTGGTGCGGCGCCTGGGCTTCACTGACGTCGGCGGCGGCGAACACTACGGCGGGCCGCACCGCGTGTTCGTCGCGCTGCCCGCCACCGCAGGGCAGTGGCACCACGTCGAGCTGTGGGTGCCCGACCTCGCGCGCGCCGAGGAGAGCTTCGGCTGGCTGCTCACCGAACTCGGCTGGCAGGAACACCAGCGCTGGCGCGACGGCGTCAGCTGGAAACTCGGCGCAGGATACCTCGTGGTCGAGCAGTCCCCGGCGCTGACCGCCGCCACGCACGACCGCCGCGCGCCGGGCCTCAACCACCTGGCGCTGCACGCCGGCCCGCCCGAGCGCGTCGACCAGCTCGCGGAAGCCGCGCTCGCGCACGGCTGGCGCCCGCTGTTCGCCGACCGCTACCCGCATGCCGGCGGCCCTGATCATCACGCCGCGTATCTGGAGAACGCCGACGGCTTCGAAATCGAGCTCGTCGCCGACTCCCCGCGTGTCACTCGACCGGGTTAATCAGTCTCTACACTGAGCTTGCTGGCGGAAAGGGAAAGGACGACGGGTGGGCAGACGCAGGGTGCTCGGCGCGTTGCTGGCCGCGGTGCTGGCCGTCCCCGCGCTGGCCGGGTGCACCGGCAGCGTGCCGCCGCAGGCCGAGGGCGCCGGGAAGGGCGTCATCGGCGGCGCCCAACCGGAGACCACCACCGCCACACCCGCCGCGGTCCAGCTCAAGACCGACTCGCCGCGCGAAAGCCCCGGCGTCGTCGCGGCCGGCGGCCCCGGCGCGCCCTACAACTACGGCCCCACGCTGATGGCCGACGGCGCCACCAACCGGATGTGGTGGTGCAGCCAGTACCCGGGCTCGCCGCCGCCCGGCGACGACATCCTCTACGCCGAATCCGCCTCGCTGGACGGCCCGTTCACCGGCCCCGGCGGGTCCGTGCCACCCGCCGTGCTCTCCGGCAACCCCGGCCAGTTCGATGGCGTGCACGCCTGCGACCCGTCGGTGATCCGCGTCGACGGGACCTACTACCAGTACTACACCGGCGCCGCGGGCGACCACGCGCTCGGCAACTCCATCGGCCTCGCGGCCAGCACCGACGGGATCACCTGGCAGCGCGCGAACGGCGGCAGACCCATCGTGGACCCCGCCCACGACACCCACCGCGAAAACCTCTACGGCGCGGGCCAGCCTGCTGCGGTGTACCTCGACGGCTGGTTCTACCTGATGTTCACCGACACCACCGGCCTCGCCGCCGGCTGGAACGGCGCGGGCCAGTTCGTGCTGCGGTCGAAGGACCCGGCGTTCGGCAGCGGCGTGGAAGCGCTGGGGGAGGCCGGGTTCGCTGCGGTGGCCGGCACGAACGCACCGCGCACCAAGTCGCTGGTCGACGCGTTCAGCGCGGACCTGATGTGGATCGACGCGCTGAACGCGTGGGCGATCGCGCACGAAACCGCCGACGGCACCACCATCACGTTCTGGGACCGCGACTTCCTGCGCGCCCCGTTCCAGCCGCTGCTGATCCCCGGCGTGTGGCGGGAGGGGCCCGGCCTGGTGCGGCGGCCGGACGGGCACGCGCCGGTGTCGGCGAAGGACCCGTGCGGGCGGGTGCCGCTGGACGTCGTGCGCGCGACCGTGACCGGCGAGGCGGGCGCGCCCACCGACCTGCGGCGCTTCGGGCTGGACATCGTCGGCGTCAACGCCTGCGCCGACCCGCAGCGCGCGCTGACGGTGCTGGACGGCTTCGCCATGCCGTCGCCGGTGCGGACCATGGACCTGGTCGTGTCGGGCCAGGTCGTGCGGATCGACCGCCGCTCGGTGGCGCAGGAACTGGCTGGGCACGTGCTCGACACGCGGCTGGACGTGCTGAACCAGTTCCCGGTCGCGGCGCGGCTGGAGTCCGGCACACGCGCGCTGCAGGCCACCGGGCTGGGGGTGGGCTTCCTGCTCGACGACGGCCGCCTCTACCCCGTGCGCCGGGCGGAAGCGGTGATCGCCAACGGCTCGTCGACGGAGGACGTGACCCCGGCGCAGTGGCGTGGCTACCCGGCCGGCCCGGCGCTGGGCTAGATCCCCGGCGGCCTGCCGCGCGCCAGGACCAGCAGCGCGTGAACGCGGCCCTGCCGGGGGCCGACGGCTCGTGGACCGAGGGATGTGACCCGGGCGCAGTGGCGTGGCGATCCGGCCGGCCCCGCACTGGGCTGGATCCCGGCGGCCTGTGGGCACGGGCTTGGGGCGCGGTGGGCCGCTTGAGCCGCGCGCCAGGACCAGCA
>NZ_JBEXTX010000033.1:0-68133 GCF_040614175.1 Amycolatopsis sp. NPDC006131 | reverse complement strand
AAACAACCCCCTCCCCCAGCACCCCCACCGGATTGGGGTGGGGGGGCCGGGGTTTCCGGCCCGACGCCAAATCGGACACGCCGACGCTGTGGAAGGCCGTGCCGTGGCTCCGTCTGAACGCGACGGTGATGGCGGGCGGACCGCCTGGCGCGCCTTGCAGTTCGCGCATCGCCTCGCGCAGGGCTCGCTCGACGGGTGGTGATTCACCGGCCACCGCGCGGCCCGTGAGGACCGTGCACCCGGCTGTGCCGAGTGCCCCCAGCTTCAGGACCGTCCTGCGCGACAGTGCCATCGAGCGAGGGTAACACCGCGACCGGTCAGAGCTGAAGCGCCGATTTCTCTTGCCGCAGAAGCGATTCGATCTTACCGGGGTGCTCGTCGGCGACCACCACGGCGCCGCGGACCAGGTCGCGCGCCCCGTCGAGCAGCTCCGCGGCGAGCGTGAGCCCGACCTCGGCCTCCCGCTCCCCGGCAGCCTCCAGTTCGGACAGTGCCCGCGGCGGGATGGTCACGTCCGGGACCTCGTAGGCCAGGTACTCGGCTTCGGCGAAGCCGGACAGCGGCGCGATCGCCACCAGCACCGGGATGTCCACTCCGGACAGTTCGGCGACCATCCGGGACAGGCCCTCCAGCTCATAGACCGGCCGCGTGATGAGGAACTGCGCGCCCGCGGCGATCTTCGCCTTGGTGCGGGACAGTTCGGCGTCCAGGTCCTCCGCGCCGGGGTTGACGCGCGCGCCGATGTGGAAGGCGGTGCGGGTGGCCAGGGTGAGGCCGGTGTGGTCGCGGCCGGAGTTGAGGCCGGCGAGCAGCCCGATGAGGCCGACCGAGTCGACCTCCCAGATGCCGTCGGCGCCCGGGTAGTCGCCCAGCGGTGCCGGCGTTCCGGTCTCGCACACGACCGCGCGCAGGCCGAACGCGTGGGCGCCGAGCAGGTCCGCCTGCAGCGCCGCGAGGGACCGGTCCCAGGCGGTGACGGTGGTGATCGTGTCGACGCCCGCCTCGCGTTCCAGGCGGAGCGCTTCGCCGAAGTTGCCGCGCACCAGCGCCAGGTCGGCGCCGCGGACCCGCTCCACGTCCTCCGGTTCGCCGTGCGGGGTGACCTGCGCGGCGAGCACGAAGCCGGGCCGGGCGAGGCGGCGGGCGAGCGGGCTCTGGGGCGGCGCCGGGCGCGGCTTGGGCACGGCCGTGACGGGGCTGGCCTGGCGGGGCCGCAGATCGGCCAGGCGGGCGACGACCTCGCGGATGTGGCCGGGTGTGGTGCCGCAACAGCCGCCGATCATGGCGGCGCCGTGCTCGGCGAAGCGCCGCGCGTACCGCCCGAAGTGCGCGCGGGCGACCGGGTAGGTGAAGCGCCGCCCGGTGCGCCGCGGCATACCCGCGTTGGGGTGCACGCCCACCGGCAGGTCGCCGGCGTCGCGGAGTTCGTCCAGGATCGCGAGCATGTGCTGGGGGCCGACGGTGCAGTTGGCGCCGACCGCGGTGACCGGGAGGCCGGTGAGGGTCTTGACGACCTCGCGGGGCGTCTCGCCGGCCGGGGTGAGGCCGTCGCTGGTGAAGGTGGCCTGGGCGACGATCGGGAGGTCGGTGACCTCCGCGGCGACCGTGATGGCTTCGACCAGTTCGTCGAGGTGGCCGAAGGTCTCCAGGACCAGCAGGTCGACGCCGCCGTCGACGAGGGCCTGGACCTGTTCGCGCACGACCTCGGCGCGCTCGTCCGCGCGGACGCCGGCCCGCGCGGACGAGGACACCGCCGGGGAGACGGACCCGGCGACGAAGATGGTCCGGTGCACCCCGCGGCGCGCCTGCCGGGCGAGCCGCACGGCGGCGAGGTTGATGTCGCGGGCGCTGACGGAGCACCCGTGCTCGGCCAGCCGCAGCCGGTTCGCGCCGAAGGTGTTGGTGAGGAGCACGTCCGCGCCCGCGGCCACGTAGCTCTCGTGGATGGTGCTGACGAGCTCCGGGTTCGAGAGGTTGAGTTCCGGCAAGGCCCGGTCCAGCGAATTGCCCGCCACGTGCAGGACGGTGCCCATGGCCCCGTCGAACACCAGAACCCGCTCGGACAGCTGCTCCGCGAACCGACCTCTCACGTACCCTCCCGGCGCCGTTACCTCCGGGCGTGCACGTGCACGAGGATCCGGCCGGCGCCGCACCCCCACCAGAGCACCGCGCCGCCCGCCATGCACCCATCCTAGGCGCTGAAGCGGGCACATCGACCGGTTCGACACCGCAGGTGCACCACCACTGGGCCGTCCGGGTGACCCGCCCACCGCGGTGGTGGCCGGTCGGCGTGCGATATGTTGTCGTTCACCCTTCGATGGGTGCGGGCCGCCGCTGTGTGCGCCCGCCTGGGGCCGGTAGCTCAGCTGGTTAGAGCAGGGGACTCATAATCCCTTGGCCGCGGGTTCGAGCCCCGCCCGGCCCACCGGTTCTGAGCAGCGGAAACAACTTCAGACGATCAACCGAAGTTGATCATTGGGTGCGGCCCTGGGTGCGAGTATCCTAGGGTGATGGCTCGAACACGCCCTGACGCCCGCCAGCGTGGCCGCATCGAGCAGCGCGGCGACAGCCTTCGAGTGGTGCTTTACGCCGGCATCGACCCGGTCACGGGCCGCCGCTCCTACCTCCGCGAGACGATCAAGGGCTCCGACGACGCCGCCTGGCGCAAGGCCGAGAACACCCTCACCCAGTTCCGAGCGAAGGTCATCAAGCAACGCTCCACTGCGTCGACCGTCAAGTTCGGCTACGCGATCGACGAGTGGCTCCGCACTGCGGATCTGGAAACGAGCACTCGCGACGGTTACATGGGCTACATCGATCGAGTCATCAAGCCCATCCTCGGAAACACCCCGGTCAGCAAGATCGGCGCCCGCCAGCTCGAGACGCTCTACGCGGAACTCCGCCGCTGCCGCAAACGCTGCGACGGCAAACCCTTCATCGAACTCCACAAGAAGGACGGCGACCACGACTGCATCGCCGCGAAGTGCGTGCCGCACGAATGCAAGCCGATGGCTGCGTCCACGGTCCGCCAAATCCACTCAATCATCAGCGGGGTGCTGAACGCCGCCGTCCGGTGGGAGTGGATCGACTCCAACCCCGCCAAGATCGCGCAACGCCCGAAGCAGAAGCCGCCCGAGCCCGATCCCCCGTCCCCCGCAGACGCGGCCCGCCTCGTCGAAGCCGCCTTCGAGATGAGCGAGGACTGGGGCACCCTTGTCTGGCTCGTGATGACCACCGGCATGCGCCGCGCCGAGGTGGCCGGGCTCCGCTGGTCCCGCGTCGACCTGGATGCCGAAGTAATCGAGATCCGCCGTACTTACGTCCAGAGCAAGGGGAAGGGCAAGGAGAAGGACACCAAGACCCACCAAATGCGCCGGCTGGCTCTCGACTCCGAGACGGTCGCCCTGCTCCGCGCCCACAAGCAATATTGCCGCGACGAGCTCTTCAAAGTCGGGGTGGAGCTCACGGACGACATGTTCGTCTTCATGAGCGCCCGCACCGCCGACGCCCGAGTCCCCTACTCCCCCGACGCCATCTCACGCCGGTACAAGCGCATGGCCGCCCGGCTCAACCCGCCCATCGACACCCACATCCACGCGCTCCGCCACTTCTCCGCGACCGAACTCCTGACTGCCGGCATCGACCTCCGCACGGTCGCAGGCCGCCTCGGCCACGGCGGCGGTGGGGCAACGACCCTGCGCGTGTACGCGGCCTGGGTCGCCGCAAGCGACCGCAAGGCGGCGGAAATCCTGGGCTCTCGCATGCCGAAGCGGCGTGGCTAGGCACGGACAGCCGAGTGCCTGGGCAAATGCGGCCCAGCTGCGAGCATTCACGAGCACGCCTGATTTACAGAGGGACATCGAGACAGACCTCGACCTGCGCGTTTCTCGCCCCGTCACGTGACTTTGGGGCAGATTTGGGGCGACCACCATAGGGGCGCCACGGAGCAACCAACAGGCTGCTCCCCTGTCTGATCGAAGTGGCCCAACTCGAACGGCTGCGCCGGTACTCTCCGTAGCATGCAGGACAACCAGTTGGTGCTGATCGATCAAGTGATCGCCGAACGCCAGGAAGCACGGGCCGTGGCGCTACCTGAGGCGACAGCGTTCGAAGTGTTCGCATGTGAGTGCGCTCTTGCCGATGAGGACCTGTCCGCCGAGGAGGTCGAAGCCGGCGTCGTCGGCGGCGGCGGAGACGGCGCCATCGATGGGGTATACGTCCTGCTTGGTGACACACTTCTCGCCGAGGACAGCGATATTTTCCAGGAGGATTTCAAAGCTTCTCAGGTGGCTAAGGGGACATCCCTTCGATTAATCTTGGTGCAAGCAAAACGAGAAACATCCTTCACCGAAACCGCGATCGATCTGGCGACTTCTTCAACTCGCAGATTACTCAACCTAGGAGAGGATGAGGACGACCTCGCCGAGTACTACTCTCGCGATCTCATTGCTCGATTAACACTGTTTCGGACCGCGCTTCAGAAACTTGCAACAAGACACCCCAAGGTTCAAATCAAGTTTGTATATGCAACTCGCGGACGCACCAGTGAGATCAACACCAGAGTCAAATTGAAAGCCCGCGACCTTGAGGTGGATTTCAGCAATGCCGCCGCCGGCGGTGAAGGTTCCGTCGAGTTCTTAGGCGGCGCAGAGTTGTGGGAACGGGCTGGCAGACAGCCGTCCTACACTCTTCAGCTCAGTTATAAAGAAAGTGCAACAAGTGGAACTAGTCACGTTGCGCTCGTAAGCCTTCGCGATTACTTCAACTTCCTGACAGACGAGAACAACGGACTTCGGAGACACATTTTCGATTGGAACGTGCGAGACTATCAAGGCGATGTTGAAGTAAACAAGGAGATCGCCGACTCGCTCGACAGCGCCTCCTCACCTGAATTCTGGTGGCTAAACAACGGAATCACTATCATTTGCTCCCGTGCAACGATTATCGGGAAGACATACTCCCTCGATGACGTCCAAATCGTCAATGGTTTGCAGTCCTCGCACACTATCCACCGGTATCTCTCATCCGCCCCGGCCGACCATCCAGCATTCGGCCGCTCCGTATTAGTTAGAATCCTCGTCACCGAGGACCCGGCGACACGAGACCTGGTTATACGCGCAACCAACCGGCAGACATCCGTTCCCGCCGCCTCCCTCCGCGCGACCGACGATATCCAACGCTCCATCGAAACGTACTTCAGCGGCAACGGATGGTATTACGATCGCCGCAAGAACTACTATCGAAATATAGGCAAGAGCCCTGAGAGAATCGTGAGCATTCCTTTGCTCGCCCAAGCCGTAATGGCTATGGGACTTAGTCAGCCCCACAACTCTCGCGCCCGCCCTTCGAGCCTCCTTAAACGAGACGAGGACTATCAGAAAATCTTCTCCAGCAAGGTTCCTCTTGCCGTATACCTATGGTTAGCAAAAGCACAAAGGGAGATAGACGGGTTCTTGCTCACAGAAGGGGCCGGCACTACCCCCCAAGAACGCAACAACTTGCGGTTCCACCTGGCTATGTTGGCGGCTATGAGGCTACACGGCCGCAAGGTTTACGCCCCACAGCAGTTGGCGAAGATTGCCGACGAAGACACCTCGGTCGCCGATGCGGATCTCCCCTTCCTTCTGGGCGAACTGAGAGACGCATACTACGAATTCGGAGATATGCACGGCTACTCCGACGACAAGAGTGCGAAAGGTTCGGAGTTCGTAGAGTACTTATTCAATCGAATCTCGAACAACGACAACTAATGTGGATGGATAAGATTAGCAACGACAGCTTGGGCAAAGACGTGACAGATACTGCTAAAAGTGGAAGGTGGCTACACGTGGCTCAAGCTGTCGCCGCTCCCCCGGACGGGTCGGATGCCGGCGAGGTCATCCGCTGGTACCGGCAGCACCACAACCTCACCCAGCAGGAAGCCGCTGACCTGCTAAACACCACGCAGTCCTGGGTGTCAAAGGTCGAAAAGGGCAAGCTCGTGCCCGGCCTTGCCGAGCTGCGGTCGATCGCGGCCAAGCTGCAAATACCGCCGGAACGGCTGGGTGTCCTGCCGGACCACTCAGCCGACGCCGTCCCCAAGCCGGGGCAGGTCAGCTCGGCCGGCGCGCCACACGAGAGCCAGGAGCACTGGAAGCTCGTGCGGCGCGAGCTGAACGCCAACCGCGCCCGGCTCGGCGACCTCGCCTCCGAGCTGTATCCGCAGGCCCACCGCATCCCCGACACAACGGTCCTGACCCAGCCGGGTTGGCTGCCCTCCGAGCCGGTCGAGCTGTCCGACATCGAGCTGTACTGGCTCGCCGAGGCGCTGCCTAAGCCCGCCATTACCGGCGGGATCGAGCAGACCGAGTGCGTCCGCCCCTGGCCGCGGACGGCGACCGGTTCCGGCTCTACTCCCGCGCCCTGCGCGACCTCGCCCGGCCGAAGCTGCTGGACAACCGCGTCAGCTACCGCCTCGCCGAGGTCGACTGGACCGGTGACAAGGGCCGCCTCGGGTTCAGCTACACCACCTACTTCGACGTGCTGGACGTCTGCGAGGCCGCGGCCCACGAGTTCGCCGACGCCTGGCTCCGCGCCGGCCGGAAGCGGCCCAGCCCGGCTCACCTGCCGCTCCGCCGCCACATCGCCGACCCGTTCGACCTGCTCGCCCGCCCGATGCCGCTCAGCATCAACACCCTGACCATCCGGCGCGACCCGATCGACGGGCACCGGATGTACCTGCACCGCCGCGACGCCAAGGCCACCGCGGTCGCCGGTGGCATGTTCCACGTCATCCCCGCCGGGGTGTTCCAGCCCGCCGCCCTCGCGCCCGCGCACCAGGCCAACGACTTCTCGCTGTGGCGCAACATCCAGCGCGAGTACTCCGAAGAGTTCCTCGGCAACCCCGAGCACGACGGCAACTCCCTTGCCCGATCGACTACGAGCACGAGGAGCCGTTCCGGTCCTTCGCGGCAGCTCGCGGCGGCCGGCGACTTCCGGGTCTTCACCTGCGCCGTCGTGCTCAAACCGCTGACCCTGTGGGTGGAGTCCCGCGAGCGGCTGAAGTCCGAACCGCTGTCGCCGATCTCGCGCACGTGCATCGAGCTGGCCTCGCAGCACCGCAATACGCACCTGGCAACCCGAGTATGTGCGTTCTCGTCACCGGCGCCGCAGGAAGCGTTGACTCAAGATCACGTCAGGTCGTAGTAGCTACTCGCCGGTCGGTTTTGCAGACGGGTGAGGCAGCCCGTGCACAGCACGCCTCCGCTGCCGACGGCATTTCGGCCGCACTTGAAGCACAACGGCCCTTCGGGCAGGACCTGGTCATGGACCGGGTTCGCGCAATACGTACTCGTCAACGCGGGTTTTCCCGGCCTTGTGAGCCGGCAGGACTGTAATCACCGCTCTCGCCCGTAAGCTCCTGATATAGCGCTCGCGTCTCAAGATCGACCAGGTGTAGTCACCGCGGCCAACGCGAAGCGGCACGATCTTCTCCGCGGGAAGCAGCTCAGCCACATCGTCGACGGTGAGGCCGAACCACGGCTGCCGCTTCGGGTGGTAGCTCCCGCACGGTCGCTTCGGGCGTCTTGGAGTGCCGGCCGGACAGACACCATCGAAGTTGTGCAGGTTGCACACCTCCGCAACGAACTTGCTGGCGCCGAGCGCGGTGGCGGACCGGCGGGGAGGCATCGAGCTCCAGGGCATCTCGTTGCAGCCGAGTGTCGGCACCTTGTGGAACCACGGTGGTGTGTGGTCGGAGTCGAGGAACCACACCGGCAGCCATCCCGCTCGAAACGATCGCGTTGTTCGCGCTTTGGCCTGACGAGTGGGTAACGCTGAGTGTTGCACTTCGACGCCAGTCAGACGGGGGCCTTCGATCGCGACGTCGAGAACCGTGCCGGCTCCAGTTCGATACTCCTGGGAAACCCGATAGCCGGCGTCCTCCGCGGCCCGTTGCCAGTAGTCCTTCTGCCGCCGATGTTCGTCCGACTCACGCTCGATTGCATGGACTTCGGCGCACCGGCTGCCGGGAAAGTGGGCAGCAAAGTATCGGTCGTTGCGCCGCTTCACGAACATCTCAGCGCCTTCACCGTCCCCTGACGCCTGCTGGCACAGCAGCACTCGGTCACCTCGGCTGATCTGGCCGTGCATAGAGCTGATGAGGGTGTAATCCCGCTCGTTGAGCTTGGCCAGATCGAGCAGGCGATTTTCGTGGGTGAACAGCACGAAAGTCGACATCGAGACCTCCCTGAAGATCAGGGTAGGAGACAAGACCGACAGATACGCGGAAGTCACCCGCCGGTAAGTCGAACACGAACTGAAGCTGTAGTCGCAGAACATCGAACTGCTCCAAATTGGGTAACGAAGCACCACCCGCATACCGACGCCGACCCCAGAGAGTCACCGCTCGTCCGCTCGCCCGGCAAGCCCGGCACCGTAGGCTGCCACCCGTGGCTGAGGAACGTGGGTCGTGGGAGACGTTTGGTGAGCGGCTGGTCTACGACAACAAGTGGGTCAAGGTCGGGTTGACAGATGTCCGGGCGCCGAACGGGGAGCGCTGGGACTACCACGTCGTCCACCTGGCTCGGATCGCGATCGCGCTGATCGTGAACGACCGGGACGAGGCGCTGATGCTCTGGCGCTACCGCTTCGCCACCGAGCAGTGGGGCTACGAGTTGCTCGGCGGCATGGTCGACGACGGCGAGGACGCAGCGATCACGGCGGCGCGGGAGGCGGCCGAGGAGAGCGGCTGGGAGCCGGTCGGCGAGCCGGAGCACCTGATCAGCTTCGAACCCCTGCCGGGGCAGGTCACCGCGCCGATCGACGTCTACCTGTGGCGCGAGGCGCGCCACGTCGGCGATCCGACCGACACCGAAGAGGTCGGCCGCATCGAGTGGGTGCCGCTCTCCCGGGTCACCGAGCTGGCACAGCGGCAGCAGCTGCTGGGCTCCGGGACTCTGGTCTCGCTGCTCTACTACATGGCCGAGCGCCGGGGCTGATCAGCCGGGGAGGATCAGGCCCTGCAGCCGGCGCAGGTGCCGGTCGGACTTGATCTGCTGCCCAAGGCGGCGCGCTTCGCGGGCGTAGCGGAGCGCGCCGTCGCGGTCCTGAGCCGCGGCGTGGGCGAAAGCGAGGTCCACGAGCATCCCCACCTTCGCCCGGACAAACGTCGCCGGGAGTCGCGGAAGCGCTTGAGTCAGGTGGTCGATGGCGTCAGGATCTCCGAGGCGCGCGAGCGCGTTGCCTCGCCAGCGGTCGAGGTGTGATCCGCCGAGGAACAGGAACGGCAGGGCGGCGTCGACCGGGTCGCTGGGCAACAGGACGTCGGCGGCGTCGAAGGCGGCCAGCGCTTCGTCGCGCCGGCCAACGACGGCCAAGCCCTCGCCGTGCGCGGCGGACAGCCAGGCCTGCAGCAGCGGCGGCACCACGCCCTCTCCCAGCGCACGGGCGTGTTCGAGCTGCTCGGCAGCCTGCACGGTCTCGCCGAGATCGATCAGCACGAACGCCTGCTCCGCTGTCGCGTGTGCGAGTGCTGCCTGATCACCCGCTTCCCGGGCGGCGGCTTTGGCGCGTTCGTAATGGTCCCAGGCCTGGACGATGGCGTTGCGGTCGAGGGCGACCCAGCCGGCCAGGGTCGAGGCCTCGGTGAGAACCCTTGAGAGGGCCTCCCGGTGGCCTCGGACGGTGCTGTAGCCGAGGAGCCGCTCGAGCTGCTTGATGTGGCTGCGTAGCTGGTCGAGGAGCACGACCCCGCCGTACTGACGGTCGACGTGCCGGGCGTCGTCGACCTGCCGCCGGAACCGATCGATGGTCTCCGCATCGACACTGCGCGCGGCCGCCAGCCGGGCTCGCAGCTCGAGCGCTTCCCCGTCGTCAGCCTCGGGCGGGAAGCCCAGCTCCTCGTTGGTCCGCCCGTAGACGTCCCGGAAGAGGCGCTGGTACGGCTCGCTGACCGCCGAGTGCCCGTTCTCCCACTCCGACAACTTCGTCTTCAGGCTGCCCTCGGACATGATCGGCATGCCGAGCTGATCGGCACGCTGACGCATCCGCCGGATGACGTCGGCCGCCTTGTATCCGAGGCTCTTGCGAACCGCCTGAAGCTTTGTCGCCGGCATCAGTCAAATCGCTCCGGATAACCGCGCTGACCTGCAAGGTTAATTCGAGTTAATGGCGTCCGCGTTAACCGCGGCCACCTGCGCGAATAGCTTCCGCTGCCGTTTCCTTGAGGCATGGAAAACACCTCAGGCGCCCCGATCACGACGATCGCGCATCAGTGCGGCGACGTTCGCGGTGAGCGAGGCGAGCTGCTCGCTGATCGTGTCCAGCCGGTCTTCGATCGTTCCGAGCCGGCTGATGATCTGGTCGAGCGGCTCGTCGCCGGTCTCACCAGGGGCGAGCGGCTTTCGCCCCCGCAGGATCGCGTTGAGGTGACCGGGATGCCACCCGAGCGCGAGGGACAGCGCTTCGAGGGTGCGGGCGCTGCGCTTCCGCTCGACGGTGTGGTGCTGGATCTCCCGCACGATGGCCTGGGAGACGTGAGATCGCTCGGCGAGTTCTCGCTGTTTCCACCCGAGCTCGGTCACGCGCTCGTTGATGGCCTTCGAGACCGCCGCCCAATTCTCCGTCACCTATTCCTCCGTGCTCCGCCTCGGAGCCGAGGTTAGCGCCTGATCGCTTTCCGCGGCGCAAGTAGCACATTGCGTCGCCAATTCGGATCCATCGCACGCCACGACGAGCTGATATCAGCTCATATTCCCGCCGAAATCATTTGAAAGAATCCTCCATGAGTACCCCTATGCCCAATGAAGGCCGCCCGGCCTTCTACACCGTCAAAGAAGCGGCCCGGATCCTCCGGGTCGACGCGGCCACCCTCTATCGCGCCATCCGGGACGACGCGTTCCCCGCTGTCCGGGTCCGCAGCCGTTACGTCGTGCCGGCCGCGGCCCTGGACAAGCTGATCGCCGAGGCCGCCGAGACCGGGGGGTGCGTCGACGTGGCCCGGATGGCCGCCGAGCGGCGCACGGCTCGCGCCATCGAGCGGCTGGCCGGGGGTGCGTCATGACCCCCGACGACTACGCCGCCATCGCCAAGCGCCTGGACCGCTTCGCCCCCGTTCCAGACGAGGTTCTCGCCGACATCGTGACCCACGAGGGCCTGTGCTTCTGGATGTTCGACCGCGACGAGATGCCCGATCTGTCCGGCGAAACCGAGCCCGACCGCGAACTCGCGGCCTGGTCGTGCGCGGGCTGCCCGGTCGTGAACTCGTGCCTCGAACTGGAACTCCGCGTCGCCGGCGAGCACACCGTCGGCGTTTGGGGCGGTCTTGCCGACACCGACCGCCGAAAGGTGCATCACTTCTGGCAGTGGCGACGTCAGCACCCGCGGGGAGGCTCCCGATGAACGTCAACCTCACGACTTCCCAGATGGTCGTCGGTGCGGGTGGCATTCTGCTCCTCCTGATGGTCTGGCGCTCCGGCGCGCGCCGCGCCCGCAAGGCCGCCGAACGGGCACGGGACGGCGCCCGGGTTGTGTCACTGGCTGGACGAGTGTTGTTGATGACCGCCGGCCTGGTCGGCATCCAGTGGCTGGTGTTCACGCACTCCACCGACACCACGCTGCGGCTGGTCGCGCTGGCGCTGCCGGACCTCATCGCCGCCTATGTCCTCACCCGCGCGTTGACCGTCACCGACCTCGGCACCAGGCGATCGCGAGGTGATCGGCGATGAACCAGACGGACCGTCAGAACCGGGTGGCCGCCCCGCGGCGGCCACCCGCCGACCTCACCCGTGCCCAGCGCCTCGCCCGAGACGCCGCGGAGGCGGCGGAAGTTCGTGCCTATCAGACGCACCCGGACGTCATCGCTCTGCAGGTCGAGCGGGTCCGCAAGCAGGTCGACCGGCTGTGCTGGACAGGCATCGCGCTGGGCCTCGCGTTCACGATGGCCAATGTTCAGCACTTCGCGGCCGCCGGGTCGGCCCCGTGGTCCACGCCGTGGCTGATCGCCTGGCTGCTCGACCCCACCGTGTCCCTGGTGCTTCTGGCGATCCTGCGCGCCGAGCAGGTCACCTCGCGATATCAGGTCCGGACCGGCCGCTGGGTCCGGTGCGCGAAGTGGCTCACGCTCGCCGCGACCTACGTCATGAACACCTGGTCGTCGTACGCGGCAGGATCGGTGTCTGCGGTGGTCCTGCATTCGGTGCCACCGCTGGTGGTGTTCGCCGCCGCCGAAGCAGTCACCGACCTACGCGACAAGCTCACTGAAGCCGCGTCAGTGGCGTTCACGGAGGCAAGCGAGCGGCGCCCCCGCACCGTTCACAAGCCGTCCTCCGCGCCGCGTCCGAAACGGACTTCGAGCAAGCACCGGAAGTCCTTTGACGACTATCTCGAGCAGGCCCGAGCAGCGTGGACACCCGACGTGACGATCAGTCCGGCATGGATCCGGGAGGTGACGGGCTGTTCGCGCGGCCTGTCGCCCCAGCTCGCCAACGCTCTGGCTCGTGAGGTGCGGCCATGAACGATCAGCAGCGTTCACAAGCGGTCGAGAAGGCCGAGCCCGTGTACGACGCCGAACTGGTCGACGACACGCTGCCCCAACCGCGGCCGCGTTCACGGTGGCATCGGCTCAGGCGCTGGTGGCTGATCTCGCCACGGGTCCCCGCGACACTCAAGTCCAAGGCGCAGGCCCGTCAAGCGCTGAAAGATCTGATCGTCGCACTGCTGAAGTCCCCTTGGCGCTACGTGGGCGCCGTCGTTCGAGGTGCCATCGCTGGCCTGCGGTGGTGGCGGCGGTGGGTCACGGTGCGCGAGTACCGGGAAGCCGCTGAGCACCAGGAGAAGCTGGCGGACAAGTTCATCGAGATCCGCGCGCTGACTCTCTTCCGCTGGCGCGTGACCGGGGCGGTGATCGCCACCGCGATGCTGGCCGGCTTGGCGATCGTGCTGATCTGGGGTCCGGGTCCGCTCTGGCTCACGATGGCTGCCGGCTCTGTGGGGCTCGCGGTCCTCGGCCGGAGGAAGGAGGGCAGCCCTGGTCGCAAACCAGCGCTTGCCGGTCCGCGGACCCTGACCTGGACGATGGATCCGCAGGTTCTGGTCGACGCCTTCCGCGACGCCAAGCTGATCGGCAAGGATGAGATGCTGCGATTGGTCGAGCGGGCCACCCGGGTCGGCGACGGCTGGGCCGTCACGGTCGACCTTCCCGCCACTCGCAAGGCCGCCGACGTGATCAAGAATCGAGAGGCCCTGGCGTCGGCGCTGGCGGTGGACGAGGTCCAGCTGATCGTCGAACGTGTCCGCGGCAACGGCGGGCACGCGGGCCGGGTAGCGCTGTGGGTCGCCGACACGGACCCCTACGCCTCCCCTCCCCTGCGAACACCGCTGCTGCAAGCGGAGCGATGGGACGCCTGGCAGCCAGTCCCGTTCGGACGCGACGCCCGCAACCGGCGGATCGACCTGCCGCTGGTGTGGACCTCGCTGCTGGTCGGAGCCATCCCTCGCCAGGGCAAGACGTTCGCCGCCCGCCTCGCCGCCGCCGGTCTGATCCTCGACCCGTGGACGCGCCTGTACATCGCGGACTTCAAGGCCGGCAAGGACTGGGACGCCGCCGCGCAGGTCGCCCACCGCTTCATGTCCGGAGACGAACCCGAGCACGTCCTCGCGCTCAAGAACTGGCTGGTCGAACTGGTCGGCGAGGTCCAGGGTCGGTACCGGCGAATGCGGCAGCTCGACGACGAGATCTGCCCCGAATCGAAGATCACCCGGGTGATCTCCCGCGATCCCGCGCTCGACATGCCGATCACCGCGATCTTCATCGACGAGGTTCAAGTTCCGCTGGAGGATCGCACCCCGGTTGACGTGCAGGGCAAGAAGCTCACGGCCGGTGAGTACGTCGGCGAACTGCTGACGTGGCTGGCGAAGAAGGGACCTGCCGCGGGCATAGTGCTGGTCCTGGCCACCCAGCGGCCGGACTCGAAAACCATCCCGTCCGGGCTGCGTGCCGTCCTCGGCTCTCGCTTCGCGCTGCGGGTCATGGACTGGCGGGACAGCAACATCGTGCTCGGCGAACAGATGAACACCCGAGGCTACGACAGCAGCAGGCTGCTCCCCTCGCACAAAGGTGTCGGGATCCTGCGACCCGACGGCGAAACGCAGTCCTCTGGAGACACCCTGGCCATGACCGTTCGGACCTACTACATGCCGAACGAGGACTGGCAGGCCATCTGCCGCCGGGGCAGGACGCTGCGCGAACAGGCCGGCACGTTGACCGGCCACGCTGCGGGACAGGACGCGATCCCGATCCTCGACTACGCGCGCGTAGCCCGCGCGGTCGGAGGCGCGCAGCCCCGGCCGCAAGCCGAGCTGCCCGAGCCTCTCGCCGCCGTCGTCGAGTACCTCGGTCGCGATCTGGACGAGCGCGACTTCGTCCCGACGGCCGAACTGGTCGAGGCACTGGACGTGGAACCGACTGCGTTCGGGCGCCAGATGGGCGAGCTCGGGTGCCCGCCGGAACGAGGACGGGTCACGGATGACAGCGGGACCGTCCGGCAGGTCCGCGGCTACACCACTCGCGCGATCCGCGCGGCAATCGAGTCGTGGAACGAGGACACCTGACCCGTCTCGGCAACCCGTCACGGTGTCACACCGCTCGTGACGGGTTGCCACCCCCATTGACCTGCTCAAACTGTCCATGTGACGGCTGTGACGGCACCTGCCCAACCTCGTCACCACGAACAGAATCCTGCCGATCCTCGCGGAGAACAGCCTCGCCCCGAGAACCCGACACGAACGTCCCCTTCGACGGCACCGTTACCACGAGACCGCGCTCGCGGAGCAGCTCGGTGGCATGCCGGGCTGTGCCCAGCGACACGCCGTACATCTGAGCGAACCGCCGCTCCGAGGGCAGCGGGGCCTCCGGAGGGAGTCGTCCGGCCTCGATCAGCCGAGCGACGTAGTCCGCCAACTGCTGATACAGGTACCCGGGCGGACAAGCTGAGGGATCGAACGGCTCGAGCTCAGCCATCTCGGTTGTCCTCGTGGTCAGCCTTGCGATCCGGTCTGGCAACCAGCTCGAGGACGGAAGCGAGCTGAGTGGAGAACGACTCCAGTCGCGACTCGATCGCTGCCAGCCTCGCCAAGATCCCCGGGCCGAGCTGGTCCAACCCCGGGCTCTCGACTCTTGGAGCCTTCACCAGGCACGGCTCGCAGGGCATGCCGGCGATCTGATCCAGCAACTCCAGCTCGCCCGGCCCGAACCGTGCTCCACAGCAGGCATGCAAGTAAGCAGGACTCCCGGGTTCCTGCGGCAACGGAATCAAATGCGCCACCCGCTCGCGTTCTCCCACCGAACCCGCGACCGGCCTCGCCAAGAGCAACTCAGTGGGCATGTCCACCTCCCCTCCAGCAACTCCCTTCGAGCTGATGAGATCGCTGGATGAATATCAGCTCGATCAGGAGAAACAGCTGTGCCAAACTCGATATCAGCTTTGCATCAGCTGATCGGCGGCAGGGTGCTATCAGGAGGCCACTAGCGGGCCATATCGCGCCAAGGCGCGGCAGGAGGACGAAATGAGAGCGCATCGCGAACCGGCTCGGACGGTGCTCGAACTGAAGATTCGAGAACGCGGCGAGACACTGACGGAGTTCCTCGACTACGCCAGCCGGTTCGCCCGGCGAACAGGCGAGAGCGGCACCCTCAGCGAGCGCAACCTCAAGCGGCTGATCAGCGGTCGCAAAAGCGATGGATCGCCGATCGGCCTCCCCCGGCCGGCGACCGCCCGGCTGCTCGAACGGATCTTCGACCTCCCCATCGAACAGCTGCTGTCACCACGCGACGAGGGCCACCTTCCCGAGAGCGGCACCGAGGACGAACTACGGCAACGCCTCCGATCGTCCAGCCGAGTCGACCCCCAGGTGATCGCCATCCTCAAACGACAGCTCGACGAGATCCGCCGGCTCGACCGCCAACTTGGCGCAATCGTGGTCCGCGACGAGGTGAGTATCAAGGTCGGCCAGGTCTCCCGGCTGCTCACCCACAGCCTGTCACCAAGCACACGACAGCAACTCGCCGGTTTGCTCGCCGAGCTGTGCACCCTGCTCGGCTGGCAGACCCTCGACACCGGCAACCCCGACCACGCCTGGCGACACTACGAGCAGGCCAAAACGGCAGCCCTGGAGTCGAACGATCCCCAACGGCTCGCACACGCATCAGCCGAGCAAGCCTTCGCGCTGCTGGACATCGGCGAGATCGACGCTGCCGTCGATACCCTCGCCGCCGCCCGGCGTACCGCCGAGCGCACCGCGAGCCGCCACCTCCGCGCCTGGCTCGCAGCCGCACATGGGGAGGCCTTGGCCCGCAGTTCCGATCGCTCACGGGCCCTTCGAGCGTTCGACCAAGCCGCGACACTCCTGCCGCCAAGCGACAACGAGCCCGCAGAACCGTACCTCGCCCTCGACGACGTCCACCTCGCCCGATGGCGCGGTCACGCTCTCGCGCAGGTGGGGGAACCCGAAGCAGTCCAGGTGCTCACCTCGGCGCTCGGCAGACTGGACCCAACGTTCGCCCGAGCCGAAATCGGCCTCCGCGTCGACCTCGGCTTCGCTCTGCTGAAGCACGATGAACGCGAAGAGGCCGCCAATCACCTCGGAAGGGCCGCTTCCATGGCGGCGAGCATTGGCTCAGAACGCCAAATCAGCAGGATCCGGAAGGCTCAGCTGACCCCCTGACCCCCAGCCAAGACGCTGAGCTGGGGAAACAGAGAATCGCCTGCACAAAGGTGGGGCAGTTTCGGCACGTTACGGACAGCTGACCGAACAACAGGAACATCCGCGGCTCCATATTCGCTCCTCGCACCGCCTGGCCCGAAGGGACCGACACCGCCGTGACCACCTCCTTCACCAGCGGCCCCGGCCAGCTCGCCTACGTCGCCTGCAAGGGCGCACTGATCGGCATGACCCGCGTGATGGCGCGCGAGCTCGGCGAACACCACATCACCATCAACGCGGTCATGCCCCCGCAGGTCGCGACCCCCGGCACACGCGCCCGCTCCGGCGAACCAGGTCTTCGCAGGAGCACGTCACCCCTGACGACTTCGCCGGTCTGGTCGCGTTCCTCGACTCCCCCGACGCCGCACTGATGACCGGCCAATGCCTCGTCAACGACGGCGGCGGCCTCCAACACCAGAGCTGTTGCGTCACGTATCTAGGACGAGCCGGCACCGACATCGCAGACGAAGTTCCCCTTGGACGGAATGGTGACGACGAGCCGCCCGATTCCCTGATGCCGCAGGTTGTCACACACCGCGGCCAGCGCGGATTCCGCGATGGCGCAGGAAAACACCGCGGTCACCGTGCCTTCCCGCGGCAGGGAGACGATCGCGGTGTGGCCCGGCGGTGGTGATGGCGCCGCGCACTGCGGTGAGCAACCCACGGTCGCGCTCGCCCCGCCGGAGCACGTCCCTGGGCACCTCCCAGCGAGCACGGACGACGATCGGCACGTACAGCGCGCCGCGCGTGAGCCCGAGTGCCTCGGCGCGCGCCAGGGCTTCGCTGTCGTCGGTGATACGCCCGGCACGCAGATCGTCCAGCAGCCCGCCGTGTGCCTGCCCTACGAGAACATCACGTTCCTGCTGGATCATGCGCTGAAGTCGCAGGGACTGGGCCACGCGTTCGAGGACCATCGTGACGCGCGCGCGATCCCGCACGCGCTCGGGCAGCACGAGCCGCGCCCACCGTTCCGGGCCGAGCCCCACCTCGACGGACGCCCACCCCTCGGCCGCCGGATCCGCCTCCTGCCGTCCCGACCGCTCCGCCCACTGGGCGACCAGGGCGCGGTGGGCATGCCCGCCGGGCAGAGGGCGAGGACATGCGAGCTGAGACGCCTGGGTGACGATGTCCGTGGACGAGGCGCACGCGATGTTCAGCGAGGTGAACACCTCATGTGTGGTCCGGGCGAATTCGACCTCCGCGTAGCGCTCGGCGACGATCCGCTGAAGAACCTCCTGGGTGACCTCGACGAAGCGGATCGCCTTCGACACGGTCACGGCCGGAACGCCCGCGACTCGACGCTGTGGTTGTCCTCCTGCCGCACCGGTGGCGGCCGCCAAGAGGGGCGCCGGGCAGTCACGAGTTGATCTCCGCCACAGGGGTGACGTTCGGGACCAATTCACCCTGCGCGACGTGCTCGACCCGTTGCTCAGCAGAGCGGCCTGATCGTGCAGGTACTCACCCGGCACAGCTCGTCCGAGGCCTTCGTCGCCGGTGATCGGCCGATCATGCCCGATGGTCCGGTGTCAGCGAGGGGCGTCCGGGTGGCGTTCCTTGAGCGTGGACAGCAGCTTCTGCACGCTCCACATGCTGCGTTCGACGTGGGCGCGCATGGCGCGTTCGGCGTCGGCGGGTTCGCGCGCCGCCACGGCCGCCAGGATCTCGTGGTGCTCGGCGATGGTGGCGTCGTGGAAGGCGCCGCTCTCCGGCAGCAGTGCCAGCGCGGGGTGGCAGCACTGACGTGACTCCTCGATGCCGCGTACGAGGAACGGGTTGCCGCTGATGTGGGCCAAGGCGAGGTGGAACACCGCGTCGCTGCGCATGAACGACGCGTCGTCCGGCGCGCTCTGCAGCTCGTCGTGTGCGGCCTGGAGCGTCGCGAGCTCCACAGCCGTCGGGTTCCAGGCGCTGCGCGGGCCCCATTACCGCGGCTGCCCGCTACGCCTACGAGCAGGAGGTGCTGCCGCGGCGGGTCGAGTTCGACGAGCTGGTGGAGGCCACCTGCTCGGCGCTCGGGGTGTCCGCGGACCGGCTCGGCTGAAGTTCTTCGACGCAGAAAGGCAAGAGATGGACAAGCTTTCCGTGGTCCTCGGGGAGTATGCGCACGCCAGTGACCTCGCCGTGGACGGCTGTCAGGTGCAGCCGATCGAGGTGAAACCAGTGATCGGGGCGTACCGGCGGATGATCCGGGACCTGGAGTTCGACGTGTGCGAGTTGGCGCCGACGTCGTATCTGATGGCGTTGCAGGCCGGGGTGCCGTTGACGGCGATCCCGGTGTTCCTCAACCGCCGGTTCCACCATGCCGACGTGCAGTGCGGCGCGGCTTCGGGTATCCGGTTCCCGGCGGATCTGGCGGGCAAGCGGGTCGGTGTGCGCGCCTACACGGTCACGACCGGGGTGTGGGTGCGGGGCATCCTGCGTGACGAGTACGGCGTCGACCCCGCCGCGATCACGTGGGTGACCGATGACGATGACCACGTCGAGGGCCGGGCCCCGTCCAACGTCGAGCGCGTGACAGACGGGCGGTCGTTGGGCGAGTTGTTGCGTGCCGGGGAGGTCGACGCGGCGTTCAGCGGCAACGCCGGCACCGGCCGCGCGGGTGCACCGCGGGCGGGTTGGGCGGCCCCGGCGGAACAACCCGAGGGCGAGGTGTACCCGCTGTTCCCCGACCACGAGGTCCTCGCCACCGACTGGTACCTGCGGACCGGGATCTATCCGCTGCACTCGGTGATCGCGCTGCGGCGCGAGCTGGTCGAGCGTGACCCTGCGCTGCCCAGCAAGCTGTACGCGGCGTTCGTGGACGCCAAGCGGCGGCAGATCGAGGCAGATCCGGAATGGACGGCGCTGCCGCGGCTGGGCAAGCAGGCCAGGCAGATCGGCGGCGACCCGATCCCCTACGGCCTGGCCGCCAACGAGGCCAGTATCCGGGCGCTAGTGAAGTTCTCCCGCGACCAGGGCCTGCTCGACACCGAACCCAAGGCCATCTTCGCCGACGGCGACTACCCCGACGCCTGAAAGGACAACGCAATGGACATCATCGACACGCATTGCCATGTGATTTCGGGAGACCTGGAACGTTACCCGCGGGCTCCGCTGGGCGGGACGCAGTCGGGCTGGGCCTCGACGCGGCCGGTCACCGCCGAGGGCATGGTGCGGGCCATGGACGAGGCCGGAATCAGTCGGTCCGTGCTGGTGCAGGCCACCACCGCCTACGGCTACGACAACTCCTACGTCCTCGACAGCCGCGCGGCCCGGCCGGACCGGTTCATCGCGGTCGGCACAGTGGACCCGCTGCGGCCGGACGCCGCCGACCACCTCGAAACCGTGATCGCTGAACTGGCCGGGGTGCGGTTGTTCACCAGTGGCAGCACGGTGCCGACGCAGGGCGAGTGGTTCGCCGCGCCCGAGTCGTTCCCGTTCTGGGAGAAGGCCGCCGCGCTCGGGGTGACGGTGTGCCTGCAGATGCGGCTCGGCCCGGCGACCGCGCAGCTGCACGCGCTGCTGGACCGGTTCCCCACGGTGCGAGTGCTGCTCGACCACATGGGCTACCCGGACATCGCGGCCTCCCCCGCGGTCGCCGGGGAGGAGGTGGCGAAGCTGGCCGTCCACCCCGGACTACACCTGAAGCTGACGCACCGCAACCTGGAGCGGCTGGCAGACGCGGGCACGGAGGCGGCAGCGTTCCTGGACCCGGTGCTCGCGGCGTTCGGGGCGGAGCGGATCGCGTGGGGCTCCAACCTGCCCGCCGCGGAACAGTCGATGCCTGAACTCGTGGCCCTGGCCCAGGACGTGCTCGCCGAAGTCCCGGAACCGGACCGGCGCGAGCTCTTCGCCGGCACCGCGCGGCGGCTGTATCCGAGTCTGGGTTTTGGCTGAGAAGGTGACCGCGGCCGGTCAGGTCTACGAGGACTTGCGCGGTCTGTTGCTGTCCGGTTCGTTCGAGCCGGGCACGCGGCTCACCGAGGCCGACCTGACCCGCAAGTTCACCGTGTCGCGGGGGACGATCCGGTCGGTGCTGGTGCGGCTGGTGCAGGAGGGCTACGTCACCAGCGAGGTCAACCGGGGAGTGCGGACGCGCAGCTTCACGCTGGAGGAGGCCGCAGACATCCTGGAGGCGCGGGAGACCCTGGAGGCGGCGCTGGCCGGCAAGGCCGCCGAACGCGCCACCGGCGAGGAGATCGCCGAGCTGCGCCGCACGCTGGCCGAGATGGAGCGGGCGCAGGAGCGGGGTGAGGGCGCCCGGTACTCGCAGTGCAACCGGCGCTTCCACCAGCAGGTCAAGGAGGCGGCGCACCAGGCCACGCTGGCGCGCACCTACGACACGCTGCTGTACCCGCTGGTGATGCGGCAGTACCGCAACATCTCGGCACGCCACCCGCGGGCCGGGTCACTGCACGAGCACCAGGCGATCCTCCTGGCGATCGCCACCCGCAACCCGGAGGCAGCCACCGCGGCGATGCGCCACCACGTCGGCTCCGCCCGGCGAGCCCTGCGCCTGGACGAGGAACGCGGACGTTGACCCGCGTGGGTGGGAGGATGCGGTCCCTCCCACCCACGTCGGATGGTTACCCACAACTTGATCCTCGGGTACCCGACGATCTCGGTAACCTCACCGAAGATGAGGAGGAACTCCGGCCGGCGTGCTCGGCGCCGTACCCGGGCGTCCTCTCGTCGCCGTTAGGCTGGGCGACCTCCAAACGCCGAAACCCGGCGTCCGGCGCCGTCTCCCGGCGGGACACCGATGTTCTCCGGCCGCAGCCGAGCGCGCGGGCGCTCACAGGAAGTCCGCACGCCGATTCCTGTGAGCGTCGCCCGGCCGTTCCGCTCAGACCGCGCCGAGCCCGAGGAAGTCGGCGACCACGCGGTTGAATTCGTCGGCGCGCTCGATCTGGGTCCAGTGCCCGCACCGGGAGAAGACGTGCAGGTCGCCGTGTGGGAGCAGGCTCAGCATGTTCCAGGAGATCTCGACCGGGACCACCTTGTCCTCGCGCCCGTGCACCAGCAACGTGGGCACGGTGACGGCCTTGACCTGGTCTTCGGTGATGCCGAGCTCACTGCCGGCGTGGTCGGGGTGGAAGAACATCGTGCGGTATGCCTCGAACGCGCCAGGGGCGGCGCTCGCCTCGTACCGGATCCGGACCAGGTCGTCGGTGATCATGGCCTTGTCGACCGCGAAGTAGTTCTTGAGCAGGTGTTCCATCGCCTCGAGCGAGGGTTCGTAGGCGCGCAGCGCCTTGAGGCCCTCGGTCGGGGTCATCCCCACGCCCGGCGAGCCCATCAGTACGAGACGGTCGAGCCGGCTCTGGTCGTCCTCGGCCATCTGCAACGCGATCCGGCCGCCGAGCGAGTTGCCGACGACGGAAACCTTCTCGATGCCGAGTGCGTCCAGGAAGTTCCAGGCGTGATCGGTCCACGTCCGCAACGAGTAGCGCACATCGGCCGGGCGCTCGGTGTCGCCGAAGCCGACCAGGTCGGGCGCGACGACGCGGGCCGTGCGAGCCAGCGCCGGGATCGCGTGGCGCCAGTTCGCCCAGGCCGAGACTCCGGGGCCGGACCCGTGCAGCATCAGCACCGGCTTGCCCTCCCCCAGATCGTGGTAGCGGGTCGAGATCCCCTTGGCGTCGAGGTAGGCGCCCGCTTCCAGGCTGGCAGTCATCGCTCGTCTCCTTGCGTTCGCGGCGTTTGGGCCGAAGTTAGAGACCTCGACCGGGACGGACAACCCTCGGTTCCAGCGGCTAGAAACCCGTGCCGCCGCTAGCGGGCCGACGGTGGGACGAGTTCGCGGTCTTCCAGTTCGCTGTTGAGCAGCAACACATCCCGAAGCTCGTCAGTGTCCACACTGGTCCGCCGGTAGGACTCCAGCTCGGTCTCGAGCCGCTCGGCATCGCTGATCTGCGAGACGAGGTGCTTGCGCGCCGCGCCGATCGGCGAAACATGCTGGTGGAACATGCGCCGCCGGTCCTCCGCGTAGGCGTCGAGCACGCTCTCGGGCGCCCGTTCGGCGAGCACGGCCGTCAACGCCTCGATGAGGCGGAAGGCGTCGAAGAAGGCACTGGTGGGGCTGTGCCCGATCATGCGGTTGGTCACGTGCGCGGCGTCGCCGGCGAGCAGGACGCGGCCCAGGCGGTACCGTTCGGCACTGCGCTCGTGCATGCGCGCGGCGTGCCAATCGACGATCCGGAACGGCGCTTCGCCGAGCACGGCGCTCAGCACACGGGGAATGCGCACACCCGATCCCTCCTCGTGCCGCGTCAGCGGCTCCGCGAAGGTGTAGCGCCACCGGCGGTCGTTCACCTTCTGCACGACCGCGCCGTGGCGGTCGTCCACCTGCAGTGTGGTGCTCGCGTACCCGAGTGCCGCGAAGTCGGCCTCGACCAGCGCGACCACCGAGCGTTCCGGCCAGGTGTAACCCGGGAAGCCGAGTCCGAGGAGCCGGCGCACCGTGCTGCTCGTGCCGTCGGCGCCCACCACCCACCGAACCCGCACGCGGCGCGCGCCGTCCGCGGTGCCGATTCCCAGGTCCACCCCCGTGGCGTCCTGGACGAGGCCGGTCACGCGGACGTCGCGCTCGACACTCGCGGTCGCCTCGCGCGCGAGGTGGTGCTCGAGGATGCCGCAGAGACGGCTGTGCTCGAGGTGCAGGGTGAAGGGGAAGGGGGTGACCCCGCGCAGTGCCGCCCCGAGGTCGAAGTCGATGCGCTCGCCGGTCCGGAGCACGAACAGGCACCACCTGGGGTCCGCGAAGCCGCTACGGAGGGCGTCGTCGAGGATCCCCAGGCGGTCGAGTCCTGGCAGCACCGACCAGTCGTGCGCGCAGTTCGCGGACGCGATGTCGTCCCGGCCGGTGTCCAGCACGAGAACCTCGATGCCGGCACGGGCCAGTCCGAGAGCGATCAGCAGCCCGGCGGGGTCGGCCCCCACCACGGCCACCTGGACGTCATCCATTCGCAGTTCCCGCCCCGAGGAACGCCATCCCGTTGTCGGCATGGATGCGCGCGGCCTGTCCAGGATCGAGGGCCTCCGCCGAGGCGAGGAAGCCGCGGGCTCCTTCCAGCTGTCCCGGGATGAACGGGTAATCGGTTCCCAACATGACGCGGTCCGGGCCGAACCGGTGGGTCAGCAGGGACAGGTGGCCCGGATCGAACACCAGCGAGTCGACCCAGACGGACCGCACCAGCTGGTCCAGCCTGGCCGGATCGGCGCCGTCGAAGATCTTCGCGCCCAGGCGGAGCCGGGGGTAAGCCCAGCCGAACGTCCCGCAGCCGTGGGCCAGCGCCACCCGCAGGCCCGGGAACCGTTCCAGCACGCCACCGAAGACCAGAGCGGTCGCGGCGATCGCGGTGTCGGTGGTCATGCCGAGGCCGAAATCGTACGGTTGCCCGGCACGCCGGACCACCCCGCCGCCGCCGTCCGTCGGGTGCACGAACAGCGCGGCGCCCAGCGACTGCGCGGCCTCGTAGAACGGTTCGAGCTTCGGGGAGTCCAGATCCTCGCCCGCTATCCGCGTGCCGATCTCCACCCCGGCCAACCCCAGTTCGACGATCACCCGACGCAGTTCCTCGACGGCGGCGCCGACGTGCGGCAGCGGCACGGCTCCGAGTCCGGCGAGCCGGCCGCGTGAACGGCCGACAGCGGCGGCGATGGAGTCGTTGGTCGCTCGCGCGCAGGCGACGCCCACGGTCTCGTCGGCCCAGTCCGCGAGCATCACCGGGACCGGGGAGATCAGCTGCAGCCCGATCCCCGCGGCGTCGAGTTCGGCGATGCGCTCGTCGACGTCCCACAGGACTGAGCGCACGGTCCGGAACAGCAAGTCACCGAGCATGATGCGTCCGGTGCCTTCCGAACCCGGTACCAGGACGGGCCAGCGCTGGTCCGTGACGCCGGACAACGCCCGAACCAGGTCCGTGCCGAAGTAATGGGCATGGGTGTCGACGCCGGCGCCGAACGCCGGGCGGTCGGTGGTCTCCTGCATGTCGTGTCCGGCCCCCACCGCGAAAGGAATGTGCTGGCAGACCGGACGCTAGCCTCCAGCACCGGCAGTGGGCACCCGTCGTTCCGGGGGCCGGAACCACGGGACCGTTCGCCCCGGGACTCGAACCAGGATGTGGGGTATACAAGGATGCACCACCGGAACGTGGCAGAGGTGAACAATGTCGTCCGCCGACCCCAAGTCCCGCGACACCGCCGCGGGCGAGACGCCGTCGATCCTGACGAAGGCGTTCGAGCTGCTGCGTGCCTTCAACCCCCACGAACGTGTTATGACCCTCAGTGAATTGTCGCGCGCGTCCGGGCTGCCGAAGTCCACTGTGCACCGGTTGCTGGCGCGGCTGGTCGAGCTGGAGGCGGTGGAGCACCACCGCTCCGGGTACAAAATCGGTGTCGGCCTGCTGCAGCTCGGCTCGGCCACGCCGGCCGGTTACATGCGCGACCTCGCGATGCCGGAGCTGACCAAACTGCACCAGTGGAGCGGGCAGACCGTGTGCATGGCCGTCCTGCGGCAGTACGACGTGGTCTACCTGGAAAAGCTCGCCACGAGCGACTCGCCGTCCTCGATCGCCGCCATCGGCAACCGGCTGCCGGCGAACTGCACAGCCATCGGCAAGGCGTTACTGGCACACGAGAACCTCGACGATCTCCGTGACTTTCTGCCGAACCCGCTGCCCAGGATGACCACGAACTCGATCACCGACTCCGGCGTCCTCATCGAGCAGCTGCGCGGGGTCCGTGCGGAAGGAATCGCGAGGGAGTCCGAAGAAGCACAGCTCGGGTTGGCCTGCATGGCTGTGCCGATCTGCCTGAACGGCTTCGCGGTGGGCGCGATCTCGGTCGGGTACCCGGCGAAGCTCGCGCCCAGGCCGAACCTGGCGGGCGCGTTGCGGTCGACGGCTGCGCAGATCAGCCGCGAGGTCGAGTCCGGGCTGGCGCGCGGCCGGGCGCACTGGTTCCCGCGGGAGCTGTGACACGCGGGAACCAGTCACACCCGGTCACTCGAAGATCGCGAATGCCTTCGTGGAGTTGAAGATCTCGGTGAGCACGAAGTCCGACCAGGTGAGCTTGAGGCCGAGTTCGGACATCGCGCCGAGCAGGCAGTACCAGTTCAGCATCTCGTGCTGGCCGGAATCGACGATCTGCCGACTGGTGCGGGCGTTCCAGAAGTCGTAGTCGCCGGCGACCATCGCGTCGTAGAGGTCCTGGTCGGAGTCGGTGTCCGGCCGCAAGTGCCAGCCCTTGTCGTGCAGGAAGGCGTGCGACCAGCTCGACGATGCGACCAGCGCCACGCGCTTGCCGCTGTTCCGGGCGAAGCGGCCCACCGCCCGGCCGAACTCGAAGCACCGGACGGGCGACGGGCCCGGCGGGTCGAGGTCTTCGCCGGTCTTGATGTCGGCGAACCGCGCGATGCCGCCCTTGCGGGCGATCACGTGTTCGCCATAGCAGTTCACCGCCATCGGCACGATCGGGTACGGGAACTCCCGGCCGACGTTGTCGTAGTCGAGGAAGAGCTGGGTGTTGCCGAAGGCGTGCGGGAAGTGGATGCCCGCACGAGGCGCGTAGGAGTAGGCGACGTCCACACCGAAGCCCAGCACCTCGGCGGCCGCCTGCTTGGCGAACTCGGGCGCGCCCCGCATGACGAAGGACGTGTCGGAGGGCAGGCCCCACACATTGGGCACCTTGAGCATGTCGAGCACGCCGAAGGGCTTCACCTCGGTGTCTCCGTAGGCGAGTACGCAGAAAGACGGGATGACCTCCTCGCGGAAGTTCTCGTACTGGTCGTCGCCCCACACCATGAGGACGTCCGGGCGGAACTCGTCGATGGCCTCGCGGCACTTCCGCAGGTCGGCGAGCAGGCGGGCCCGGTGCCCGGCCGCGGCGGCCACCCCGCCGTCGTCGCCCCACTCCTTACGGGCCAGCTCACGCCAGGAGGCGGGATCCTTGGCCTCCTCCGGGATGTCCGGGTCCTTCAGCGCGCTCTTCAACAGGTTCGCCATGTGGGTGTCCGCCCCCGCCAGGAGCGGATAATGGGTCAGGCCCACCCCGAGTACCTCTGCCACTGCTTCCTCCTCGATCGTTTGCCGATGTCTCACGCAGCCGGCAGTACGGCCCGCTCGAACTCCTCGGCGTGCCGGGCGGCGATGATCGCCTTGCGGAACTTCATCAACAGCCGTGGGTCGTCCAGGACGAGCGCCCCGACCAGGACGCCGGCATCATCGGCATACCCCGCCACGAGACCGTCGCCGTCCCGGCCGGCACGGAGAATCACCGGGGAACCCAGCGCCGGCCTGCCGATGATCTGGATGCGCCTGCCGTACTGGTCGGACCACACGTACGGAAGCGGAGCCCGTGGTGGTGGCGCACCGAGAACAGCCGCGGCGACGACGGCAGCGTGGTCGTTGGCGTTCGTCCAGTGCTCCACCCGCAGCGGTTCGCGGTAGAACGGGTGCCGCCACCGGGCCACGTCGCCCGCCGCGTACACGTCCGGGAAACCGATCACGCGCAGCGACTCGTCGCAGTCGACGCCATCCGGGACCGGAAGACCGGATCCGGTGAGCCAGTCGGTGGCCGGACGGGCGCCGATTCCCACGACGACGAAATCGGCGGGCAACTCCGTGCCGTCAGACAGGGCGACCGTCGTGGCCCTGCGGGAACCGACGAAGCCGGCGAACCGCACACCGCACCGCAGTGCCACGCCGTTGCGCTCGTGCAGGCGGCTCAACGTGGCGCCGACCTCGGCACCGAGCTGCTGCTCGAGCGGCACCTCCTGCGCCTCCACCAGCGTGACCTCGACGTCGTGCGCTCGGGCCGCGGCGGCGAACTCCGCGCCGATGAACCCGGCGCCGACCACGACGGCGCGCCTGCCAGGTCGCAGTTCCCGCCGCAGCGCCGCGGCGTCCTCGGCCGTCCGCAGGGTGAAGACGTTGCTCAACGACTCGGCTCCGGGCAGGGTCCGCGGAACCACCCCGGTGGCGATGACGAGCGTGTCGTAGCCCAGCTCCGCGCCGTCGCCGCCGGTCACCACACGGCGGGCGGGGTCGAGCCGCACGGCGCGGACGCCGAGCCGCAGATCCACCTCCAGTGCGGTCAGCTCGTCGGCGCCGACCAGCGGCACGCGGCCCCCGTCGGAGGAGGGGTCGAGCATCTCCTTCGACAGTGGAGGCTTGTCGTAGGGCGAATGCGGTTCCTCGCCGATCAGCGTGACCTCGTCACGCCACCCCCGCGCACGCAGAGCCTGGACCGTCCGCACGCCGGCGACCGAAGCGCCGACAACCAGTACGCTCATCCGTTCCTCACCGTTCTCCCCCGCCTCAGGCGAGGACGTAGACCTTGCCGTCCTCGACCTCGACCTCGTACGTTTTGAGCGCGACGGTCGCCGGGAAGCAGAGCGCCTCGCCGCTGCGGATGTCGAACCGCGCCATGTGCAACGGGCACACCACTTCGTTGCCCTCGAGATCGCTGTCCTCGCCGAGCGACCAGTCCTCATGGGTGCACGTGTCCGCCGTGGCGTAGAACTCGCCCTCGTCGTTGCGGTACAGGGCGATCGGGACATCGCCCGGCACGGTCATGGACTCGCCCTTGTCCAGTTCGTCCACGGTGCAGGCGAACCGGCGTTTCGTGGTTCCCGCGCTGCCGTCCATCTCACGCCTTTCAGACAGGTGCTGTTCGGTTCGGCAGGGCCCACCGTGGGCCCCACGCCCCGCAGTGTGAGCCGCGGTCACACCTCGGCCCCAGAGCCGGTTTCACTCGCTGGAACCGCCGGGCGTCCGGCATCGTCCGGTTCCGGAGGCCGGAACCGCACGATGCCCTCATCCGCGGAATCGGGGACCGTCTGCGTCATCCGGAACGGGAGACCGAAGGAGTTCTGTGGTGTCTGAGTACGTGATCGATGACCGGGACATGCCACGCTTCCGGGTCAACCGTCGGGCGATGGTGGATCCCGACGTGTTCGCCAGGGAACGTGACCGCATCTTCGAGCACAGCTGGCTCTACCTCGGCCACGAGACCGAGCTGCGCAAGAAGAACGACTTCAAGACACGGACCGTGGCGGGTCGCCCGCTGATCTTCGCGCGCGACAACAAAGGCCGGATCCGGGTCTGGATCAACTCGTGCCCGCACCGCGGGGCGATGCTGTGCCGCGAGCCCAAGGGCAACGCGCGTTTCCTCACCTGCTTCTACCACGGCTGGAGCTTCAGCACCGCCGGTGACATGGTCTCCATGCCCGGCGACGACTCCTACGGGGAGAACTTCGAGCGACCCGATCTGGCTGCGCCGCCGAAGGTCGACTCCTACCGGGGCTTCGTGTTCGTCAGCTTCGACCCGGACATCGTCGATCTCAAGACCTACCTCGCGGGCGCCACCGAGTACCTCGACCTCGTGTGCGACCAGTCCGAGACGGGAATGGAGGTTCTCGAGGGCACGCACGAGTACTCGGTGAAGGCCAACTGGAAGCTGCTGGTGGAAAACAGCTTCGACGGCTACCACGCCGTCTCCACCCATCAACGGTACTTCGAGATGGTGCTCGCGGCCCGGGGCAAGCTCGACCCGAGCGCACTCGGTGAGTCGCGGGGCATCGACCTCGGCAACGGGCACGCGGTGATCGCGGGGGCGCCGGCCACCGAAGGCCTGTTCGGGCGACCGCTGTCGGAGGCGGGCACAGCCGAACGCGACGCGCGGTTCGAGCGCTTCCGGGAGCGCTACGGGACGGGTTGGGTGAACCGCATGATGGGCAACCGGAACATGGTCATCTTCCCGAACCTGGTCGTGATCGACCTCGTGATGGGCGTGGTGGTCCGCAAGATCGAGCCCATCGCGCCGGACTACATGGAGGTGACCGCCTGGGAGCTGGCACCCCCGGAGGAGGGCGACGAGCTGCGCAAACAGCGGCTGGACAACTTCCTCACGTTCTGGGGGCCCGGTGGGCTGGCCTCGCCGGACGATGTCGAGGCGCTCGAGACGTGCCAGGTCGGCTACGGCGCCCGCAAGGAGCTCGAGTGGTCCGACATCTCGCGCGGCATGAACAAGCAGGTCAACTCCAGCACCGACGAGCTGCAGATGCGCACCTGGTGGCGCCGCTGGAACGAGCTGGTCACCGGGGAGACGTTGCCGCCGGAGGAACAGCTTCCGCTCGACGAGGTGTTCCGTGCCCCCCGGCGCGATCCCGACCACGCGGAGTCGGCGGTCTGACGAGCACCGGACGTGAGCACGAAGAGGGCGGTCGGAAGACACCTTCCGACCGCCCTCTTCGTTCGCGGTGGGTCAGCCGGAGACAGCCGCCCTGCGCCTGCGCCACTGCTCGGCCAGCGGCGTCAACCGGGGAGCCACCCGCAGCTCGAGCCACTCGATCGCACGCTGCCACCCGTCGTAGGAGGCGGCGTAGCTCACCCCATCGCCCTGGCGCCGGTGGAAGTCCGCGCCGACGCCCGGGTACGTCACCACTTGGCTGTAAACGTCGGTCCCGGCCGCGAGCCGGGCGCCGAGCGCGCGGACCTCCTCCGCTGACACCCCGGGGTCCTCGGCGCCGAAGAGCCCCAGCCAGGGCGTGCGAACCGCAGCGACACCGGCCAGCGGGCCGGACGGGGACAGGCTCACCGCGGCGCCGAAGCACCATTCGGCCGCGGCGTCGAGCACCGCCCGGCCGCCACGTCCCAGGCCGAGAAGGCCGATCTGGTCCCCGGTCCAGCCGCGCTCGGCGGCACGCTGGACCAACGGCTCGAGCACGCGCCCCCGGGCCTCGGCCGCCAGCGTCTCATAGCCGTGCTCGGCCAGCCGGTTCATCACCTCGGTCGCGTCGCGGTCGAGGCCGCCGGGGCCGCAGAGCAGCACCACGAGCCCGCGGGGCGCGCCACCGAGCGCGATCTCCAGAACGGGAAGTGTGCCGATCGCCGACCGCGCCGGCCGGATCATCACCACATCGCTCATCGCGTCTCCCTCACACCGGGTGCGGGGTCCATGGCCAGTACTTCGCCGTGGCGCCACCGTCGACGGTGATGTTCGTGCCGGTGACCATGGAACTCTCGTCGGAGGCGAGGTAGACCACGGCCCCGACGTAGTCCTCGGGCGTGGGAAGCCGGGACAGCGGCATCTGGGCCGCGAAGTCCGACCGGTACTCGGCAGACCGGCTGAGAAGGTCCGCCATCTGGGCACGCGCGACCGGGTCCGTGGGCGCGGTCGCGGTCGGCGTGAACCCGTTGACCCGGATCCCGTGCTCCGCCAGCTCCATCGCCACAGAGCGGGTGAAGTTGACGAGCCCGCTCTTGCCCGTGCAGTAGCCGATGTTGCCGGGCTGGCCCTGGAAGGCGGCGGTGGACAGCACGTTCACGATGCTGCCTGCCGTGTTCCTCTCGATCATCGCCCGCGCCACGGCGCGGGTGAACAGGAACGCGCCGCCGAGGATGACGTCGAGCTGCGCGCGGAAGTCGTCGTAGGGCATCGTCAGCAGGCCCTGCTGCTTGAAGAACACCGCGTTGTTAACCAGGATGTCGATCCTGCCCCACCGGGCGACCGCCTGGGCGACGGCGGCGTCCGCGTGCGCCGGGTCCGTCACGTCCCCGGCGCACGACTCGGCTTCCCCGCCGTTCGCGACGATCTTGGCGGCGCAGTCGTCGGCGACCTTGGCGGAGAGGTCGGTGCAGAGCACCCGCGCTCCCTCCGCCGCCAGTCCGAGTGCGAGGGTGCCGCCGATGTTGGGGCTGGTGCCGGTCACGATCGCGACCTTGTCCACGAGGCGGTTCACAGGATGATGCTCACTTTCCCATGCGGCCGCAACGCGTCCAGGTCCAGTACCGAGCGCCGGACGAGGAACCGCAACGCCCCGTCCTCTCCGCGTTCGACGACGTGCTCGTAGTGGCCGACGTAGGTGTCCACGGTCCCCGAACGCATGCGGAACACCGCGAAGTTCGCCGCGATGCCGAGCAGGTCGTCCCCACGGTCGGTGACCCGGACGTTCGAGATCATCCGGCGCGTACGGGAGTGCGGGTACTCGGCGTGCGCCGAACGCTTCATCAGGGAGTTGATTCGCTGCTCGAGCAGGAACCGGTCATCCTGCACCAGGAACAGGTCCCGGCTCGGGTCGCCGTCCGGCTTGTCCGTCGCCGGGATCAGGTAGTGGCCCGACGGGGCGAACAGTTCGAGCCACTCGGGCAGCCGCCAGGTGTCGAGCAGGTCGGCTTCGTGGTACAGGAACCTCTCGACCTCGTGGGTCAGCGCTATCGATTCGCCTGCTTGCAGCGGCGCCTGGACATCAACCACGGTTCCTCCTCTTCTCGGGCGTCGTGCCAGCCTCCCGCCCCGCCGTCCCGCGTTCCACCGGCTGTTCCGGGCTCCGGAACCACACCGTGTTCGCCTACTTGGTGCAGCGACGCGTGGCCGGGGACCGCCTCGGCACCGGGTCCGCGATCGCGGGCCGCAAGATCGGCCTGCTGACGGCGAACCCGCCTCTGAGGGCACCGGCGCGGTCTGTCTCTGCGATCCGCTGAACGCCCTGCTGTGGCTCGCCCGCACCGCACGGGAATTCGGCGATCCGCTGTGCGCGGGCCAGGTGGTGCTGTCGGGGGCGCTCGGCCCTATGGTGCTCCCTGGATGGAGATCGTGGCTTCCCTCGCTTCTCGGTCCGCCTGCCCCGGCACTCGGCCGACATCGAGGGTTCTTCGGTGCGCGACAAGGCGGACCTGGGCAGGTCCGGTCCTGGGACTTGCCGGAGGAGACCACGGTGGCCGGGCGATGGGGGGACCCGGCCACCGTGGTGCTCAACCCGTCAGGTACACCGACTGCAGGTGCTGGTAGGCAGTCAGGCCCTCCGGTCCCAGTTCCCGGCCGAGGCCGCTGGACTTCACCCCGCCGAACGGTGCGGTCGGGTCCGGCAGGTAGGCGTTGATGCCGATCGTGCCGGTGTCGACCCGCTTGGCCACCTCGACGGCCCGGTCCGGATCGGACGTCCACACCGAACCACCCAGACCGTAGTCGGAATCGTTGGCGATGCGCACGGCGTCGTCGACGTCGTCGTAGGGAATCACCGACAGGACGGGGCCGAAGATCTCCTCCTGCGCGATGGTGAAGTTGTTGTCCACGTCGGCGAACACGGTCGGCTGCACGTACCACCCGCGATCGAGCTGCTCGGGCCGCCCCCCGCCGACGGTGATCCGTGCGCCTTCGGCCCGGCCCTTGGCGATGTAGGACTCGACGCGCTCACGGTGCCGTGCGCTGACCATCGGGCCGATCTGGGTCCCGTGGTCCAGCGGATCACCGACGACGACCGCGCCCGCGAGGCCGGTGAAGACGTCGACCACCTCGTCGTACTTCGCCCGTGGCGCGAGAATCCGGCTGCCCAGGTAACAGGTCTGGCCGTTGTTGATGAACGAGGTGGCGAACAGCTGCTCGACACTCGTGGAAAGGTCGGCGTCGTCGAGCACGATCACCGCCGACTTGCCGCCCAGCTCCAGCGTCACCGGCCGCAGCAGCTTGCCGCACGCCTCCCCGATCGCCCGCCCGGCAGCGGTCGACCCGGTGAACGCCACCTTGTCCACGCCCGGATGCGACACCAGGTAGGCGCCGACCTCCCGGCCCCCGGGCACGAAGTTGAGCACCCCCGCGGGAACGCCTGCCTCCTCGACGGCTTCCGCGAGCAGAAAGGTGTCCAGAACCGTTTCCGGAGACGGTTTGACCACCACGGTGCAACCAGCGGCCATCGCCGGAGCGATCTTGAAGAACGCGAGCGCCTGCGGGAAGTTCCACGGCACGATCGCGCCGACGACTCCCATCGGGCGGCGACGGACCAAGGTCGTCCCGCCCAGCAGGCCGGGCCGCTTCTCCTCGGCCGGGCTCTCCCGGAGCAGGTTCGCGTAGTACCTCAGCAGGATGCTGGGAAACGCGCCTTCGAGCTGCTCCGCGATCGAGATCGGCATCCCGTTCTGGGAGCTGATCCGGCGGACCATCTCGTCCTTGCGGGCGTCGATGGCGTCCGCCAGCCGCTCCATGACCTCGGCCCGGCGGGCGGGCTCCCAGGAGGACCACCCGGACGGGTCCTGGAAGGCACGGCGCGCGGCCGCCACCGCATCGTCCACGTCCGCCTCGACGCCCAGAGGCACCGAGCCGAGCACCTCCTCGGTCGAGGCGGACACGACGGGAATGACGTCGTGACCGTGCGGGCTCACCCACTGTCCGCCGATATACAACTTCTCGTAGCTCAGACTCATCGACATTCTCCTTTCACAGCTTGCACTTCGGATCAGAACAGTCCTGGAACGACGGCCAGGGCGAAGAGCAGCGCCACCACCTGGCAGGCGAGCGCGCCTCGCCGGAGGACGGCGATCCGGTGGTCACGGTTCGCGCCCTGCCGGGCCAGCGCCGGGGCGTTGCGCCGGCCCCACCACCCGATCAGGCCGAGGGTGAGGGCGAGAACCAGCTGCGCGACCAGAACCGTCCACATAGATCGCTCTCACTTCCCCGTCGCCGGCGGTGTTGGTTGACCGTTGAGGACGGACGGCGGCGGCGCGTCCGGGTCCTGCGGCCGGTAGTCGTCGGCGTACTGGACAGCGGCGGCGTGGATCTGCTCTGTGAGCCAGTCCTGCCATCGGCTCATCGCCTGTTCTTCGACCAGCTTTTGCCTGAGCGTGCCCTGCACGGCGTCGAACTGGGCCGGCACCGGCGGCACGACCGAAACCACCTGTCCCACGTTCCAGCCGTACTGAGTCTGCACCGGCCCGAACAGTCCGCCGGCGGGCGCGGCGAAGGCCGCCTTGGCGTACCCCTCGTCGAGCTGAGCCGCCGAGAGCAGTCCGAGGGCGCCCCCGGAGGCGCGCGACTGGTCGTCCAGGCTCGTCGTCCTGGCCACGTCCTCGAAGGCGGCGCCCGCGGTCAGCCGCCCCAGTACCTGGTTCGCCTCGTCCTGGGTGCGGACCACGATGTTGCGGATGGCCCGCTTCTCCGGCGTGCCCAGGGACGCCTGGCGCTGGGCGAACGCCTCCCGCACCTGCTGGTCGGTCACCGTGATGCCCTGCGTCTGCTTCTCGAACAGCTGGTTGACGGCGAGCATGTGTTTGATCTCGTCGAGCACGGCCTGCTCGGACGTGCCGGCCGCACCGAGTCCCTGCACGAAGCCGGCGCGGGCGTCGGCGCCGTCGCCGGCCTGCTGCGAGATGTAGCGGTTCAGCACGTCCTGGGCGGTCTTGTCGGCGATGACGATTCCCTGCTCCCGCGCCTGGCCATCGAGGAGGATGCGCACGGCGTCCGCCTTGGCCAGGGCACGCCGAAAACCGTCGAGCTGAGCCGGATCCGTGGGGACCTGCAGGCCGTAGAGGGCTCGTAACCGGTCCGCCTCGGCGTTGAGCTCGTCAACGCTGACCATCGTGTCGCCGATGCGGAACGCCACGCCGTCCGGCAGCTTCCCGGCACTCCACCACAGGTACCCGCCGGACCCCGCGCCGGCGACCAGTACGACCACGAGGGCGAGCACTGCCCGCCCCTTGCGGCCCCGGGGCAGGCGGACCGCGGCACGCAGCCGCGCGGCCAGGGCGCGAACTGCTCCGGCCGGCCGGGGTTCGGTGTCCGGATCGGCGGCGGGCTCCTCCACCACCTCGCCGGTGTCCTCGCCGGGCTCGGCCAGCGTGCCGACCGCACCGGATGTCACGTTCCCGGTCTCGTCGTTGGCGGGCATGGTCAACGCACCTCCTCGAGCGTCTTGCGACAGGTTTCCTCGGCCACCGGCGCCGGCCGGGGTCTCGCCCGGCCGGTGACGGACGCGGCGACCACGCAGGCCGCCGACGCCATTGCCAGCACCACGGATCCGGCGAGCAGCAGCCCGAACTGCCGGATCACCGCCAGCTGTGACGCGGCCAGCGCCGCGTACCCCACCGCCGAGGTGACGGCCGCGAGCACGATCGACCGGCGCAGCGCCGGGTTGCCGGTTCGGACCGAAGCCGCGAGCACAACCGTGAACTCCGCCCCCACCGCGGCGGTCAGCGATCCGAGCGCGACCGTGATCGGGCTCAACGGGATCGCCGTCACCCACAGCACGAACAACCCAAGGCCCGTCGCGATCGTCGCAGCGAACACGGCCCGGACCGCGTCGGAGCGTCGCCGCAGGCCGGCCGCCAGCACCATGCCCGCGGCCACGATGCCCAGCACGTTGGACCACACGCGGTCCGCAGAGATCAGCTCGTCGCCCCGCACCGCCGCCATCGGCAGGCCGGTCAGGTCGGCCCGGTAGCCGGCGGGCGGCACCGGCAATCGCCGGAGGACGTCGTCGCGCAGGTCGCGCAGTGCGCCGAGGTCGTCCATCCGCGTGCCGAACACGAGCACGGCGCTCCGGTGGTCGGCGCGCACGACGGCGGAGCCGAGATACGGCGGCAGCAGCCGCATCCCGGCCTCGATCTGGGCGGTGGTGGGCCGGTCCCCGAGGAACGTCAGCAGCGACGGGAGCGAGATGACCGGCCGCAGCTGGTCACCGTGGGTGATCACGATGTCCTCCTGGGCACGGCGCATCCAGTCCAGCGCCTCCGGGCGCGTGACGTCCGGTCCATCGAGGACCAGGTCCACCTCCCCCGAGGAGCCGAGAGTCCGCTCGACCTTCGCCGCGTCGCCGAGGGCGGGCAGCCCGGCCGCGAAACCGTCCACATCGGCCTGCAGGGGCAACGCGGGCAAAGCGCACCAGCCGAGGACGGCGACACCGGCGGCGAGCACGACCGGCACGGCCGCGAGGCGGGTCCGCCGCGCCGGCGGTGCGCTCTCCCGGTCAGCCGGTTGCGGGTGCGACATCCGCCGCCGCAGCGCAAGGCCCGTCATGGCGGAAAAGAGCACACCGACCGACAGGGTCATGCCCAGATCGCGGACGAAGGGCAACGGCGAGACCACGAGCATCGCGAAGCTCGCCGCGCTCGCGCACGCCACGACGAGCACGGTCCGCTTGCGGGCGCGCTGGGTGAAGTAGGTCGGGTAGTAGCTGCCGACGCCCAGCAGCACCGACAGGAAGGCCACCACGCCGAGCGAGAGCGTCCGGCCCGCCCAGCCGAACACGGCCAGCGTCAGCGTGATCGCGACCAACGTGACGAACAGCGGCCGCAACCGGTACCGCCGACGGGTCCACGGAACGAGCCACAAGGCGAGTCCGACCGCGACCACCGCGATCCCACCGACAAGGGGTACCTCCCGGGCGACCTGATCGCCGATCGAGGACGCGACGACGGGTACCCCGGAGATCGTGACGCGGCTCGATGCCGGTCGCGCGGCGTCGACCGTGTCGCGCACATGCTCGGCCAGGGCGGCGGTGGCGGCGGCATCCATGCCCTCCCGCGGCCGGACCAGCACGGCTACCGCGTTCTGCGACGGCACGACGAAGTGCCACTGCGCCCGCACGCCGCCGTCGGGCGAATACATCAGGGAGTCGACGAACCGCTGGTTGCTCAGGGTGGGCAGCCCGGCAGGCATGCCCTGGACGAGCAACGGCCCATAGCGCCGGTCGAACTCGTCCACGGCCAGTTGCCCGGCGGCCTGCGCCCGAGCGGGCGAGGCGCCTTGTCCCGTCGCCTCCTGGACCGCCTGGTTGCGCACCGCGTCCCGCCGCCCGCTCAGCTCGGCCAGCAGGTCCTGCGCCCGTCCGGCGAGCTGGTTGAGGACCGTCGCCGGTCCGTGCACGCTCGCGACATCGGGCAGCCGCGCGAGACGCCCCTCGAGATCCAGCAACGTGAGCAGGTTCCGGCCGGTCAGGAGGTCCTTTGGCGCGTCCGACTCGATCAGCACCACCACCGGATCGCCGCCGAAGGAGCGGGCCTTCTCCTCCAGCCGCGTGACACTCTGGTCCCCGGCGGGCAGGAACGAATCGATGGTCGTCTCGATCCGCACTTTCGCCAGCCCGGCGACGGCGAGTACCGCCACGCACGCCACGGCCGCAGCAGCGAACCCACCACGGACGGTCCAGGTGCGTGGCGCGGCCCAGCGCAGGCTCGCCCGGCAGACGGGCCCGAGCCGCGCCGCGACGCGGCGCACCACGGCGATCGGCTTCCGGCTGCTCATTTCGGCGGCGTGTCCTGTTGCACGCGCGGGTACTCGCCGGTGAACGGCACCGGATCGACCGCGCCGGGTGCGGGATAGGGGTTGCGCGAGTTGAGCGGCCCGACGTTGGTGTTGAGCGGCAGCCCCGTCACCGCCTGACGGTTGAGGACCGGCAGCAGCCGCAGGGCCTTGCCGTTCTGGTTGCCCGTCATCAGCGAGGCGCCCCAGTTCACGAACAGGTGCGCGATGTCCTGCCCGTACGGCTCCAGGTAGGCGAGCATGGGGTTGAGCTGCAGGAGGTCGTTCTGCAGCGACGGGATCAGCGCGGTGAGGTCCGCGGCGGCGGGGGGCACCCGGTCCAGGGTCGCCGGGGCCTTGCCGAGCACCTCGTCGAGCGCGGGCAGGATGCCGCGCAACCGGGTCGCTGCGGCGGGAAGCTGTTCCAGCGCCACACCGAGATCGGGAGCCGCTGCCCGCAGGTCGTCGGCGACCGGGGTCAGCGCCGCGGACAGCTCAGAGACACTCGACGTGGCGTTGCGCGCGGTGTCCAGCACGCCGGGCAGCTTCCGGACGACGGCCTGCAAGTCTTCGCCGTTGCCTGCGGTCGCTGCGGCGAGCTGGTTGGCGTTGTCGACCAGCTCGGCGATCTCGCCCTGCCGGGTGTCCAGGGCGGCGAGGAGCGTCGCCGCACTGCCCGTCAGCTGCTGAAGGTCGGCCGATTGCGCGGCGAGCGCGTCCAGGGCGGTCTTGCCGTCCCGCCCGAGCACGCCGAGACCCGTCAGGGCCTCCTCGATGGCCTGCCGGCTGCCCGCGGTGGCCAGCCCCAGGGAACGCAGGCTCGAGCCGAGCGCCTGCCGGGTCCCGGCGTCGAGGCTGACGAGCACGTCGTTGAGCTCGACGGCGGGCTCGGCGGAACCGGCCGGTAAGCCGGCTCCGTTGGCCAGCGCGGCCCCGTCGCCGTCGGTGACCTCCAGGAACGTCTCGTCGACAAGCGTCTTCTCACGGACCCGCACGGTGGCGCCCTCGTGCAGCGGCGCGTTGCTGTCCAGCTGCAGGGTCACGCGTGCGACGTCCCCGGTCACCTGCAACTCGGCGACCTTGCCGACGGTGACGCCGGCCATGGTGACATCGGAGTCGGCGACCAGGTTGGACGCCTCGGGAAGGTCGAGGCTCACCCGGTACCCGGTCTTGCTGATCAACGGCACCCGCCCGCCGGAGTGGACCCAGAGGTACCCGAAGATCGCGAGGCAGACCACCAGGAAGGCGGCCAGCGCGGCAAGCCGGAGCTTCGGAAGTGCGGCGTGGGGAATCTTCATCGACGACCACCTAGCGCGGAGTGTGCGGGAACCGGTACGGGTCGGCCGGCGTGGAGAACGGGAGCAGGGCGTTGGTGCCCAGCGTCTGCGGCGTCACCACCAGGAAGCCGCGCAGGATGCCGCCGTTGCCGTCCTTCAGGCTGGTCAGCGACCGGGTGTTGATGAAGAACGCGCCCAGATCGGACAGGCTCGTCACGGCCGCGTTGGTGACGCTGTCGAGTCGCCCGGTGACCGAGCTCAGGTCCGGCATCGCCGCGTTGAGGTCGTCTGCCACCGGACGGAGGTCCTGCACGACCGGCTGGGCCTTCTGGACCACCGGAGCGCCCTTGTCGACGGTGCCGCCCAGGTTGTCGACGGTGTTGCTGAGCCTGTTGAGGGCGCCGGGCAAGGTGCCCGCGGCGTTCTTCAGGCTGTCCAGGGCCGGATCGAGCTGTCCGCTCAGCGACTGCACCGCGTCCGTGGCGTCCTTGAGCTGGCGGGTGAAGTCCGGCAGCTGGTCCAGCACCGATCGGAGGTCGTCACTGTGCGCGCCGAGTGCCTCGAGTGTCGTGTTCAGGTCTCCGGCGAGCCGTGCCAGACGCTCGCCGTCGCCGCCGACGGCGGTCGAGATCTGCGACAGCGCGGTGACCAGCCGCTGGAGGGTGTCCCGGCGCGTTTGCAGAGACTCGACCACCGGCTGCAGCCGCCGGGCGACCTCGTCGGTCATCCGCAGGCCGCCGGGGAGGTTGCCGGGCGCGGCGGCCAGCGCCACGTCGGATTCCTGCAGCAGCGTGGTGAGCGCCTGCCGCGTGTTGACGTCAAGGTGCGCGAGCGCCTCGTCGACCTGGATCGGCCGCTGCGACTGCATCACTGGCAATACGTCATCGGCGTTGAGCCGAGGTGCGGGCGGGCCGCCCGGGCTGAGCTCGACGTACATCTCGTTCAGCGGGCTCTTCGGGCGCAGCACCACGGTGGCGTTGCGGTACACGGCGTACTGACCGTCGATCGACAGCTCGAGCCGGGCGTGACCGTCGTCGTCCACGTCCGCCGACTCGATCTCCCCGACCTGGACGCCGGCGATCCGGACCTCCTGACCGTGCCCCGGGCTGACCCCCGGGGAGTCGGAGAACGTCGCGGAAAACGTGAACCGGTCGTCCCACGGCCAGGTGAAGCGCTGGTTGGCCAGGATGACGCCGCCGACGACCGCGGCGACGACGATCAGCGCGGCAAGCACCACGACGTTGCGCAGCAGGCCCGGCTCGGTTCGGACCCGCTGCCAGCTTCGTCCGATCCGGCCCAGTCGCGCGCTCATCGTCCCTCCCGCTGGTTGCGTTGGATCTGCTGATCGAGCTGGTCGAGGAAGTGCTGCAGGTTGATCGGCAGCCCGCCCGCGGTGCCCAGACCGAACCCGACCTGGATCGCGATCGCGTGCCCGTTGGGGTCGAACAGCGAAGCGGTTTTGTCCAGGTTCGCGACCGCACCGGCGATCTCCTGATACATCGGAACATCCGAATGGGACTGTGCGTACTCGCCACTGCCGTGGTAGGGCGAGTAGAGGAACGTCCGGACGGGGCCGTTCAGGCGGTCGAGCACCGGACCACGGAGGTCGTTCAGCACCGCGGTCGTCTGCCTGCTGACCGGCGTCAGCTGCCGCACCAGCGGCTCGGCGTCCACCAGCAGCGCGTCGGTCTGCCGGAGGAACGGGTCGGTGCGCACCAGGACCGGGTCGAGGTGGTTCAGCGTCTCCGACAGCTGCCGCGCCACCGGCCTGGCATCGTCGGCCGTGTCGCGGAGCTTGCCGAGGCTGGTGTCCAGCCGCCGCAACCCCGCGTCGGCCGAGCGCAACGTATCCGGCAGGTTCGCGATCGCGGCCGCGATCTGACCACTCTCGGCGCCGAGCACCGAGCTGGTGGTGTGCAGGTTCGTCACGATCGAGTCGAGCTGCCCCTGTTGCGCGGACAGCCGCGCGGAGGTCGATTCGAGGCCCGCGACGAGTTCGGTCAGATCGCTGCCCGGATTCTGTCCGCGCGCCGCCTCCAGCACGTCCGCCGCGGGTACCAGAAGGCCCGGGGCGTCGGCGAGGAGCTGATCGATCGCCTGGGCTCCGCCGTCACGCAAGGTCTGGTCGAGGTTGCCCACGGTGTGCTGCAAGCCGGCCAATGCGGACGGTTGCAGCGCGCCGGCGACCTGACCCAGCTCCACCGGAAGCTGAGTGCGTTCCACCGGGATCGTGCCGCCCGCCAGGTCCCCGGCGGCGCCGCCGGGCTGCAGGTCGATGAAGTAGCTGCCGCCGAGCAGGGTGGTCGGGCGGATCACCGCGGTCGGTTTGGACCGGAGCTTGGGCAGCGTGCCGCTGTCCAGCTTGACGGTGACCAGTGCGCTGCCATCGGTCTGCTCCTCGACGCCCGTCACGACGCCGACGGGCGCGAACGCGATCTTGACTTGCGACTGGTAGGGCTGCAGCCGGTAGTTGCGCGCGAAGTGGACGGAGATCGTGTCGCCGGGTTTGAGGGTCGTAAGAATTCGGGACTTGCCGAACAGGGCGGCTCCGACGACGAGCACCAGGACGATGAACGCGACGCCCAGCTTCAGGGAGGAGACCCCGCGATGCGCGCCGTCCGCGTCCTTGCGGCCGAGCAGCTTGCGCAGCACGGTCATCGTCCACCTCCCTGGTTGCCGAGCAGCGACGTGCGCCGGTGGTTCTGAGCCTCGCCGGGTGCGGAGTACGGGTCGCGAGTCACGGTCGGGTCCTTCAGCCCCACCAGCCCGGTCACCGATTCGGTGCCGATCGGCGGGTAGATCCGGAGGTAGTGCCCGGCCGCGTCGCCGTACTGCATCGCGTCGGCGAAGTCGGTGAAGAACATCGAGATCTCCGGCGAGTACGGGGCGATCTGGGACAGCGGCCGCTGTGCCGTGGCAACCGCCCGGGTGAGCATCGGAGCGAGCGGCCGCGCGTCGGCGAGCGTGGTGGTGAGCGCGTCGACGGCGGGCTGCGCCTGGTCGGCGACGCCAGTCAGGTGCTGCAACGGCGGGATGCCTTCGCGCAGGACACCGCGGACGTCGGGAGTCGCCGAGCCGAGGGCGTCCGCACCGGGAGCCAGGATGGTCAGGGCCGATTCGGCGCTGATCAGCGGCTGCCGTAGGTCCCGCAGCGCGCCGCGGGCCTGCACCAGCGTGTCCGGCGCGCGGTCCAGTGCGGCGCGCAGTGGCTCCCCGCCACCGGGGTCGAGCGCCCGTAGCGTGGTGTCCAGGCGGCCGGCCAGCTCGCCGAGCTGCTGCTGACGCCCGTCGAACGCGGTCGCGAACCGGTTCGCCGCCTGCAACAGGCGGCTCAGGTCATGCCCGGATCCCGCGGTCAGGGCACGCGACACCGTCCCCAGGTCGGGCAGCATCGTGGGCAGGGCGCCCACGGCGTCGGCGAAGTCCGGCACGTGGCCGCCCGCGCCGCCACCGACCTCGCGGATGGTCGATCCGAGCGCCTGCCGGGTCGGTGCGTCGAGCACCGCGAGCACATCGGACAGCTCCTGGGCGCCCACTGTCGCCGTCACCGGGATGACTGCTCCGGGGTCGAGCCGCCCGGCCTCCGGCGCACCCGGTTCGAGGTCGACGTACTTCTGTCCCAGGGCCGATCGCGCCCCGACCGAGGCGGCCGCGGCCGAGGCGTTCCGGTAGATCGGCCGGTCGTCGTCGAGCCGCATGGTGACCTGCGGCGTGCCGTCGACCAGGTCGATCGCGGTCACCTGTCCCACCCGGACGTTGGCGATCCGCACGTCGTCTCCCGCACGCAAGCCGCCGACGTCGGTGAAGGCGGCCCGCACCACGGTCCCCGACTGCCCGGGAAGCCCAGCGCTGGCGGTGAGTGCGACGTAGAGCGCACCCGCGAACACCACCGCGACGGCCGCCCCCATCAGCACGGCGCGACGATGCGCCCACTTCCTGCTACGCCTGGCCATCGGTCAGTTACCTCCCAGGAGGAATTGCAGTGCGCCGCTCTCTTGGCTCTGTGACAAGCCGGTCACGCTGCCGTCCGGCGCCGTCTGCGGGGACAGCAACCCGCCCAGCAGCCCGCCCGGGCCGTCCGGGGCCTGCTGCTCGGCCGGTGCGCCGGGGAGCGGCAACGGCAACGGCAGGGGGTCGGCGCCGCCCGCGGCCGGGGTGACCGGGCCGGCGGGCAACAAGCCGGTGAGGATCTTCGGGTCGATGATCGTGAGGGCCCGGAAGTAGTGGGCGATCCCGTCGCTGCCATTGGTGCTCAGCGCCCAGCCGCGCACGAAGTTCATGACCTCACCGATGTTGCCGGCCAGCTCGTTCACGATGGGCCGTAGCGACGCGGCGTCCGCCTTGAGGGGCCCGCCCGCCTTCAGCAGCTCCTGGGTGACCGGACGCGCCGCGTCGAGGAGTGCCTGAGCCTTGTCGAGCACCGGCTGCGCGTGGGTCAGCGCGGGGTCGGCGGCATCGGCGAAACGGATGATCTCGTCGCTGATCGCCTGGAGGTTGTCGGTTACCGGCCGAATGTCGCCCAGCACCGGCGTCGCGGCGTTCGCCGTCCCGGCGAGCTGGGACAGGGTGGCCCGCGCCTCGGCCAGGGTCGCGGGCAGCTCAGCGAGGGTGTCGCGCAGCTGTTGCTGCCGTCCGGCGGTCGTGGCCAGCAGGTCGTGCGCGGACCCGACCAGGCTGTCGAGGGTGCGGCCGTTGTCCATGGCCAGCGACCCCGCGACCGGCTCGATCCTGTCCACCAGCTGACTGAGCGTCGTGTTCTGTTCGTCGAGGACCTTCGCGAGACCGGCCGCGTCGGTCATCGCCGGGGCCAGTGCCTTGATCGTGTCGGCGACATTGGTCCCGTTGCCCTGCATGCCCTGCCCGAGCATGGTGACCAGGGCGGCGAGGGCGTCGCCGGTGTCGTTGTCCAGGACGTTGAGGACCTGGTCGAGGTCGGTGTTCTGGGACGTCCGGGCCAGCGGGATCACCTCACCCGGTGGCAGCGGCGGGGCAGACGGCGAGCCGCGCTCGAGGTCCAGGAATCGCTCACCGAGGAGGCTGACCGGACGGACGGCGACGGTCGCGTCGTCGTGCAGCGGAAGCGCACGGTTGTCCACGGTGAACGCGACCTCGGCGTGCCCGTCGACCACGGACATCGCGGTGACCCGCCCTACCACCACACCGTCGACCTTCACGTCGTTGCCCACCAGCAGCGGACTCGCGTCCGCGAACTGCGCCACCACCGTCCGCTGAGGACTGTCGTCGGCACTCCAGGATCCCGCGATCGACCATCCGAGGCCGATCAGCGCGACGACGACGACACTCGTAACACGCAGCCGGTGTCGCCACACACGGACTCCAGCACTCGTCCCGTTCATCGCACTCCACTCCCCCACGCGTCCTGCCAGGGCTGGTTGGCGTTCGCACCGGGCAGGGGGTAGGGCTCGTTCTCGGTACCGGGAAGGAGGATTCCCGGGCTGTTGCCGAACGTGGTCGCGCCTTCCTGGAGGTAGAAGCGGACGAAGTGTCCGTTGGCGTCGTAGTTGCCACCATTGGAGGTCCACTCCGAGACCCAGCCGGCCAGCTCGGGCGTGTACGGCCGCAGATAGTTCAGTACCGGGCCGAGGTAGCCCGCCGTCTCACTGACTCCGGGCACGGTCTGGTGCACGGCGTCGAGCAGTCCGGGGGTGAACTCCAGAAGCTGCTTCGCGCTCGTGAGCGTCGGGGCGAGCTTGTCGAGCAGCGGGGGCACCTGCCGCAGTACCGGTGACAGATGCTGAGCGGCCGAGGGCAGCTGCTGGGTCGCCGGACGAAGATCCCTCAGCAGCGGCACGGCCTTGTCCGCCGTGCCCGGCACGTTGCCCAGCACCGTGTTCGCGGTGTCCAGGGTGCCGGGCAGGAGCTGCAGCGCGGTCGCCAGCTGCTGCCGCTGGCCGACGGTTGCGGAGGTGGTCCGGGACAGCGCGTCGATGACTGCGCGGACATCCGAGTCGTGTGCGGCCAGCGTGCTGACCATCGCGTTCAGCTGCGTCACGAGATCACGAATGGCCGGGCCGTCGTGGCCGATCGAGCCCAGCACCTGCCCCAGCGCGGCCAGCGCGGGCCCCGCGGCGCGCAGGGTCGCGTTCGCGTCCTGCTCGTTCCCTTCCAGCGTCGTGTCGAGCTGCTTCACCAGCGACGACAGGTGGTCGCGGGTGGGCTTGTCCAGCGCGGCCAGCACCTGGTCCAGGTTCATCGGCTCCGCCTGCGTGCCGGGAATCATCCCGCCGTCCGGGATCACCGCGTTGCCGGGAGCCCCGTCGGCGATCTCGATCCAGCGTTCACCCAGCAGCGCCTTCCATTCCACGGTCAGCTTCGCCCCGTCGTGCAACGGACCTCTGTCCGAGTCCAGCGCCAGCCGGATCATGGCCTTGCCGTCCTGGACGGAGATGGACTCGATGGTGCCCGCCGGAAAGCCGTTCATCGTCACCACGCCGCCCTCGTGCAGGTTCGTCGCCGATCCCAGCAGCACGCCGACGCGGTAGGAACGACCACCCGCCGCCCACGCCGCGCCGGCGACCACCGCGACCGCCACCGCGGCGATGACAAGAATCCTTCGCATGCCCTCAGTCCATTCCCAGCGGGCCGGCCGACTCGCCGGCGAGGAACTGCCGGACGAAGGGATCCTGTGAGGCGAAGGCCTCCTCGGCCTCTCCGTAGTGGACGACCTTGCCCTTCCAGATCAGACCGACGTAGTCGCTGACCTTGCGGGCACTGCGGATGTCGTGGGTGACGACGAGGTAGGTGCCCTTGTGCCGCTCGTGCATCTCGAGGATCAGGTCGCACAGCAGGCTCGTGCGCACCGGGTCCAGTCCCGAGTCCGGTTCGTCGAACAGCACGATCTCCGGATTCATGACCAGTGCCCGGGCGAATCCCGCGCGCTTGCGCATGCCGCCGGATATCTCGTTGGGATGCTTGGTCAGGGCGGCTTCCAGGCCCACCTCGATCAGCCGCTCCATGACGATCTCCTCGATCTCCGCCTCGTCCAGCGCCGTGTGCTTGCGCAGCGGGAACGCGACGTTGTCGTAGATGTTCATGGACCCGAACAGGGCTCCGTCCTGGAACAGCACGCCGAACCGCTTGCGCAGCTCGTAGCGCTCGTGCTCGGAGATCCGCCAGATGTCCTTGCCGAAGATCAGCACCTCACCGTCGTCCGGTTCGAGCAAACCGACGAGGTGCTTGATCAGCACGCTCTTACCGGTTCCCGACGGGCCCAGCACGGTGGTGATCGCGTCGTTGGCGAACTCCAGGTTGAGCCCGTTGAGGACACGGAAGTCGCCGAACGCCTTGTGCACGTCGCGCACCTGCATCGTGTGCGCCGGCCTGCCCGCGATCGGGCCCGTTGTCCCGCCGGGTACCGGCGGTACGGTCAGGGGTACCGAAATCCGTGTTGTGGTCTCCGCGTTTCCGGCTTCCACCGGGCCTCCTCGTCATCGGCACGAACTCGTCGGACTTCGTCGGGAAAGGGGGTCAGTTCGCGATCGGCGCGTTCGGGCTCAGGCCCCAGAACAGCTGGGTGCCGAGCAGACCCACGACGTGGATCAGCACCATCGACAGCATCATCGACTTGGCCGTGTTCCGGCCGACCCCCACCGGGCCACCGCCTGCCGTGTAGCCGTAATAGCAGCCGACGAACACCACCACCGTCCCCATCGCCATCGCCTTGGCGAGCGAGTACAGGAAGTCCAGCGGGTTCTGGAAAAGCCAGAACGTGTAGAGGTACCCGCCAGGGGACACACCGGCCAGCTGCACCACGGTCACGAGGTACATCGACAGGTACATCAGCCCGAGTCCCACCGTGAACAGCAATGGCATCGCGATCCAGGTGGCGACCACCCGCGTTCCCACGAGGTAGCTGCGCGACCTGATGCCCATCACCTCCATCGCGTCGATCTCTTCGGCGATGCGCATGGAACCGATCTCGGCGACCAGGCCGCAGCCGACCTTGGCCGCGAAGATGTAGCCCCACATGTAGGGCGCCATCTCCCGGGTGCCGCAGTAGGTGTTGAAGATCCCGCTGTAGATCGGCGCGCCGATCTGTTTGAGGGTGTAGCTCGCCTCGAGCCCGCACACCGATCCCATGACGAACTGCATCGCCCAGATGATCAGTCCACTCGAGATGATGAGAATGCCCGCCTGGTGGAAGATCTCCGAGAAGTACCGGCGCACCTGGGGCAGCGCCCGCACGGTCTGGCCGGAGAACCGGGCGATGTCGCCGCCGGTCGCGATCGCATTCCGGACCCTGGCTCCGATGTGCGCGGCGGAAATCTCGATGTCGGGAGGTTTTGGTGCCCGGGACACACCCACCCGCTGGGCGTCCTGTTCGGTCTGCATGGGTTTCCCTACTTGTAGACCTGCATCTGCGGGTTGAGCCCGAGCAGGATGGTGGTGAACACGTAGTTGATGACCCAGATCGCGGCGAACGCGCTCACCACCGCCTGGTTCACCGCGCGGCCGACGCCGATCGGACCGCCCTTGACGTGGATTCCCTTGTAACAGCAGACGACACCGATGATGAAACCGAAGACGGTGGTCTTGGCGACGCTGCCCCAGATGTCGGTGGTGGTCGCGTTGTCGAAGAAACTCGCGAAGAACGACGCCTGGTTCGCACCGAAGATGACGACGCCGGCGATGTAGCCGCCGATCACGCCGAACACCAGCGCGACCAGATCCATCAGCCCGGTCATGAACGTGACCGCGATGACGCGGGGAAGCACCAGGTCGCGGATCGGATCGACACCGAGCACTTCCATCGCATCGATTTCCTCGCGGATCCGCCGCGCCCCGAGGTCCGCCGTCATCGCGGTGCCCACCACCCCCGCGACCACCATCGCGTTGATCCACGGCGCGAACTCGCGGACGCTCGCCATGATGAAGAAGGATCCGAGCCGTTCCGGAATCCCGAACAACAGGAAGATGTTGCCGCCCTGCAGCCCGGGTGCGCCCAGGCCGAACGCCGTCGTGGACACGGCCATCGGCAGCCAGCAGAGCTTCAGCACGTTGAACATCTGGTCCCGTACCGAACCCCAGTAGCCGAACGGATGCCGGATCGCCGACCAGAGGACGTCGCCGGCCAGCCGCAGCATCTCACCGGCCTGCGCGAACGGCGATCCCACCCGTCCGGTGAGACGCCGTACCGCGACCGTGGACTTCGCGGGCGCCGCCTTCGGCGCTGCCGCCGTCGTCATGCCCCCGCCTTTCGCCGGCGGATCCCCGCGACGAGGCCACAGCCACCGCCCATGGCCGCCGCGGCGAGCAGGGCCGAGACGACCTGGCCGGCGCCGGCGAGGCCGTTGCCCGCCACCACCAGGGGCAGCACCAGAACGTACGAGCCCACTGCTGCGCACACGCCCTGCAGCGCCGGCCGGGACGTCTGTCCGATCCGAACGCCGGCAACGCCGAAGGCGACCAGCGCGACCAGCCCCAGCCAGTACTGGCCGGCCACCGGGACCCGTGCCGCCAGCGGCGCCGCCAGCCCGCCGAGCACGAGGACGGTGAACCCCCCTGAGCAACCCCGGATCAGCGCCTCGGCGTCGAGCCGGTCCAGACCTGTGAACCACGAGCGCGGCGACCACCCAATCCGCATCGGGTTGTCTCCCTTCCTCATGCCGCGATCTCCCGCCACGCGAGAAGACCCTCGAGTTTTCGTATCGCCCGCAGTTGCAACTGGCGGACGGCCGCCTCGCCCCGGCCGAGCAGAAGCGCGGTCTCCGCGACCGACCGGTCCTCCAGGAACCGCAGACGCAGGCACTCCCGTTGGTCCGGTCCCAGCCGGGCGAGGCCGTCCCGCACCTCCTCGCGCAGCTGGCGCCGCAGAACCAGCTGTTCCGCGCTGAGTTCGAAACGGCCGTCCTCGGGGAGAACGTCGACCGGGATCTCGGCCTGGTTGTACCTGGACTTGAAATGGTCGATCACGATGTTGCGGCCGATGGTGATCAGCCAGCCGCGGAACTTGCCGTCCTGCCTGCGCACGGACCGCGCCCGCATCACCCGCACGAACACCTCACTGGTGAAGTCCTCGGCGAGGTGCCGGTTGGGCACTCTCGCCTGGATGTAGCGCCGGACCTCGCCGACGTGCGCGCGGTAGAGGACGGCCAGCGACTCCCGGTCGCCGCGCCGGGCGGCCTCGAGCAGGGCCCACGACTCTGAGTCGGCCAGTACGGCGAACACCGCGTCAGAACCGGATGAGACCGCGGATGTTGCGGCCGGACAACAGGTCATCATAACCCTCGTTGATGTCCTCGAGCCGGTACTCGGTAGTCACCAGCTCGTCGAGTTTGAGCAGGCCCGCGTTGTACAACTCCAGGTACCGGGGAATGTCGAACCGGGGGTTGGAGGAGCCGAAGAGCGCGCCCCTGATCGACTTCTCGAACAGGGTCAGCTCGAACAGCGACGCCGTCACCGACGTGTCGGTGGGGTGCCCCAGCGCCGTCACGACGACGCGGCCGCGCTTGCCGACCAATGTCAGCGCCTCACCGACCTGGTGACCTTCGGCGTTGTCGGTGGTGATGATGCAGGCGTCCGCGAGCCGGCCGCGGGTGATGTCCGTGATCACGGGCAGGGCCTCGGCGACCGAGGCGAATGTGTGCGTCGCGCCGAACGTCCTGGCCTTGTCCCGTTTGAACTCCACGGGATCGATGGCGATCACGTAGGCCGCGCCTGCGTTGCGCGCGCCCTGGATCGCGTTGACGCCGATGCCACCGGCGCCCATCACCACGGCGCAGTCACCGTGCCGGATCTCTCCGCTGTTGACCGCGCTGCCGTAACCGGTCGGAACCCCGCACCCGACCAGCGCCGCCTTGTCCAGGGCAGTGCCCTCGTCGACCTTGACGACCGAGGCCTGGGGAACGACCGTGTACTCCGAGAACGTCCCCAGCAGGCACATCTGCCCGACACCCTGGCCCCGTGCGTGGAATCGGTGCGTACCGTCCAGCTGCGGCCCGAGGATGACCGAGCCGCCGAGATCGCACAGGTTGGTCATCCCTCGCGCACAGTAGGCGCACTGTCCGCAGGCGGGCAGGAAGCTCAGCACGACGGGGTCGCCCTCGGCCAGACCGGTGACGCCCGGGCCGAGGCCGGCGACCACACCGGCGCCCTCGTGCCCGCCGACCACCGGATAGGGCATCGGCATGTCCCCGGTGACGAGGTGGTAGTCCGAATGGCACAAACCACTGGCTGTCAGCTTGACCAGCACCTCACCTTCGCGAGGCGGATCCAGCTCGACTTCCTCGACCTGCCATTTTTCGTTTGGTGCCCAGATGACCGCGGCTTTGGTCTTCATCGTCGAATTTCTCCTAACCGTTGCCGGGTCCTCCCCGGGCGGCGTCCACTGGGCACTGATGATTCACGAGCGAGATCCGGGCCACATCTTCCGAAGGGGGTGGTTTCGCCCTTCTCATCGGGAGATGCCTGCTCACTGCGACGGAAGAGGGACACAAGCCTCTCGTTGGGGAGATGGCACGACGCCCGGGGATTCCTAGGCTCGGGCAGGACACGGTCGACCGATGACCCTCAGGAGGAACGATGACCAGCGCGACCAGCGCGGAGCAGGACACCCGCGTCCCGGACGAGATAGCACGGGCAGTGGTACTGCCGGAGTCCTATGGCGACGAGAAGAACATCACCTATCCCGCGTTCGCCTGGCTGCGTAAGAACATGCCGGTCGGCCAGGCGTTTGTGGACGGCTACGACCCACTGTGGCTGATCACCAAGTTCGACGACATCATGACCGTCGAAAAGAATCACTCGCTGTTCAACGCGACGATGAACAACCCCATCCTCAACACCCAGGCGGGTGACGCTTTCCTCCGTTCGCTCACCCCGGACGGTTCGATCCGCTACCTCGACTCGCTGCCGTTCCTCGACCCGCCGGAGCACACCCAGGTCAAGGCGGCCACGAGCAACTGGTTCACCCCGAAGAACGTCGCCAGGTACGCGGACCGCATCCGGGAGATCGCGCGGGAGGACGTCGAAAACCTGCTGAGCTACGACGGCGAGTGCGACTGGGCCACCGACTTCGCGCTGTACTACCCCCTCCGGGTGATCCTGGGCCTCTTCGGTATCCCGCAGGAGGACCTGCCGCTCATGCTCAAACTCACCCAGGAATTCTTCGGCGCCAACGACCCGGACGAGAAACGCGACGACGTCGAGGCAAGCCCGGAGGCGGCGGCACGGCAGTTCCAGGCCGCGTTCGCCGACTTCTTCGCCTACTTCGACCAGTTCACCGCCGACCGGCGGGCGAACCCGCGTGACGACCTCATGTCCGTCATCGCGAACGCCAAGATCGACGGGGAGTTCCTCCCCCAGAGCACCGTCAACGGCAGCTACCTCCAGGTGGCCACCGCGGGGCACGACACGACGTCGTCGGCCATATCTGGCGTCGCTGTGGCGATGGCGGAACAGCCCGACCAGTGGCAGCGGGTGCGCGAGGACCACTCGCTGATCCCGAACATGGTCAACGAGGTCGTACGGTGGGTCTCCCCGGTCAAGCACTTCATGCGCTCGGCTTCGGAGGACACCGAGCTGCACGGGGTGCGGATCAAGAAGGGCGACCGGCTGATGCTGAACTACCCGTCCGGAAACCGCGACGAGGACTACTTCGTCGACGCGGACAGGTTCGACCTGGACCGCTCGCCGAACAAGCACCTCGGGTTCGGGTTCGGCGGCCACATGTGCATCGGCCAGCACATCGCGAAGCTGGAGATGGAGATCCTGTTCCAGGAGCTGGCGCCGAAGATCAAGACGATCGAGCTGGCCGGCGAGCCCAAGCCGATCAAGACGAACTTCGTGTCGAGCTTCAAGAGCGTGCCGGTGAGGTTCACCAAGGCGTGAGCCAAAGATGACAAATGGGCCCCGCGTTGCACTCGGGTTCTAGCGATCCCCGCAACACCCTGGATTTCAGGGTGTTGCGGGGATCGTACTGTCGGCGGAGTTCAGGGGAAGGTTCTCCGACGCGCTGGACCGGGAGAACGGCAGTCTTTCGGCCGCTGACCGCGCGCTCGGGGTGAACCGGGAAACGGACCTGCGTCGCCAGCGTACGTCGCTGCGGCCCGGTCGCGGTCGGGCCCGCCAGGACCGGGGACCGAGCCGTGCCCGGCCATTAGGACGGTGACCTGATCGTGGGCACCCGCAGCCAGAACACGATCGTGACGCTGGTCGAGCGCAACGCTCGCTACGTCATCCTCGGGCACCTGTCCGGCGGGCACACCGCCCGGCCTGCTGCGCCACTACTTCCACAAGGCGCCGACCTGTCCGTTCACGGCGCCGCAGACCCTCGAACACGGCGCCCGGCAACAAAAGCCGACCACGCAAGACGCTCGACCGGGCAACCCCGGCCGAGCGGCTGCGTGATCTACTGACGACCATATATGCCGTCAGGTGCTGCGAGGACCCCAGAATCCGCCCCCTGCGGTGCGGGCCCTCTTGTTCGCCACCATCAGGTCCTTGTCTTCTCGCGGGCGAACTCGACCGCCTCCCGCCAGCCCGCACGTGTGGCGATCATGCGCCGGAGCTTCATGATCAGGGTGGGCCGGTCGACCGTGAGCGCGCCGATCAGCCGGTCGCCCTTGCGGTACAGGGCGAGCAGCGTGCCCTCCTCCCAGCACCGGTCGACGACCTCGATCTCGTCGCCAGCCGGCTCGCCCACGAATTGGATCCGGCTGTCGTACCAGTCCGACCAGAAGTACGGAACCGTGTCGTAGGGCTTTGCCGCGCCGGGGGCAAGCGCGTTCCGCGCCGCCAGTGCGCCCTGCTCGGCGGCGCTGGTCCAGTGTTCCAGGCGGAGCCGTCCACCGAACAGCTCACTGCGCCAGTGGCAGACGTCGCCGGCGGCGTAGACGCCGGACGCCGGGGTCGCGAGCGTCGCGTCGCACAGTACGCCGCCGTCCCGGGCGTCGAGCTCGATCCCACTGTCGCGCAACCACTCCGTGGCCGGGCTCGCTCCGATCCCGACCACCACGAGATCGGCCGGAATCCGCGTGCCGTCGGTGAGCACGACACCGCGGACCACCTCGTCGCCCTCGATGCTCGCCACCCCCACGCCCAGGCGGAGATCCGTGCCCGCCCGGAGGTGGAGCTCGGCAAGCAACTTGCCCATCTCGGGTCCGACCGAGCGGGTCAACGGCACCGGGGCGGCCTCCACGACGGTGACGGCGAGCCCGCGGGCACGGGCCGAAGACGCCACCTCGGAGCCGATGAAGCCCGCGCCGATCACGACCGTGCGGGCACCGGAATCCAGTGCCCCCCGTACCGCCAGGGCGTCGTCGAGTGTGCGGAGCGTATGGACACCGCCGAGGTACGGGGCGTCCGGCAGCATCCGTGCCGTCGCTCCGGTCGCGATGACCACGGCGTCGAACCGGATTTCGTCGCCGCCCACGAGTACCGTTCGGCGGCCGGCGTCCAGCCCCGTGGCGGATCTGCCGAGCCGGAGATCCACGCCGAGTTCGTCGCGCAGGACACGCTCCTCCCGAAAGATCACGTCACCGGGATCGGCGGCCCCGAGGAACTGCTTCGACAGGGGCGGACGGTCGTAGGGAAGGTGTTCTTCGGCGCCGATGAGGGTGATCCTGCCGGTATAGCCCGACTTGCGCGCCGCTTCGACCGCGCGCAACCCGGCGAGGGACGCCCCGACGACAACCAGGCCATCGTCAGCCATCATTCCTCTTCGATGGACAGCGCTTCGGTCGGGCAGCCCTCGACCGCTTCGCGCGCGGCATCGCACAGGCCGCCGTCCGGCCGGTCGTTGAGGATGACGAGCGAACCGTCCTGTTGAACCTCGAACAGATCCGGCGCCAGCGACTCGCAGATGCCCAGCGCGGTGCACTTGTTCCGGTCGACAGTGATCTTCATGGCGGAATCTCCACTACCTCGGGGAAGTCGGGCCGCCCACACGGGGCGATCCGTCTCCACGGTAGGAGCCGGAGCCCTTTGGATCATCGCTCGCCGGTGGTGTTTCCTCTCTCTCGACCGGAAGATGCCCGCCGCGAACTACGCCTTCCGCATCAGCCGGTAGTAACGGGACACAGCTTCGGCCCGGTTCGCCGCGCCCAGCTTGCGCAGGATGTGCTTGGCGTGCGTCTTGACCGTCCCTTCCGAGACGAAGAGCCTGGAGGCGATCTGCGCGTTCGTCTCACCGAGGGCCATGTGCCGCAGCACCTCGACTTCCCGGCGCGTCAGGCTCGGGGCGCCATAGGCGTTCTGGTCAGTGCGCGGCTCCGGGTGGAGCACATCCTGCACCGGCTCCTCCGCGGCAGGTACGGGTGCGAGCTCGTCGAACCGTGGTGACATCTCCGCATCGCTGTCGACGAAGGAGTCGATGAGCTCGTTGACACTGCGGTGGTGTTGGTCCAGCTGCCTGCGCAGCCCTCGCAGGCGCTCCTGGAACAGGGTGCGCTCGATCGCGAAGCCGAGTCCCTCCGCAACCGCCCCGATCACGTCCCGGTCGGCCTCGTCCACGGTCCCGGTCTCCACGTTCTGGTCCGCGTGGACCAGGCTGACGACCTTGCCCGACACCATCACCGGCGCCGAAACGTAGGCGTGGCAGTCGATCAGGGATCGGAGCTGCGGGTGCACCCGGGGATTGTCCTTGGCCTCGTGCACGAGGATCGGGGTGCGCCGCCGCACCATCTCGGTCTCGACCATGGCGCCGGCCAACGTGCCCGGGTGCTCGTTGCCGACCCGGATCATGTCCTGCGCCAGGTCAGGCGCACCGATCACCGCCGCGGTACGCGCCGTCCATCTGCCTTCCTCGACACGGGACACCAGCACCCTGCCCAGACCGAGGCGGTTCACCTCCGCCGGTACGCGATCGAGAAGCTCCGCCACGGTGGAACACGCGCGAATGTTGTGCAGAAAGGCGGAGATCCCGAAAACCCGGTGGTCCCGCTGCGCCGACGCCGTGTTCCGCACCGAGGACCGCAGGACACCCAGCTGCAACAGGACCGCGGCGATGCGAGCCGTGTCGGTGTCCCGGTGGCCGCTGGTCCACCGCGACCAGCCGTGGGCGAGCGCGTGCTGTGCCGCTCCCATCGCCCCATCGAGGGTCGCGGGTGTCCGGTCGGAAACCTTGCTGTAGGACACGGAGTCATCGAGCACACGCTCCACTGTCGACAGCAGGTTCAGGACCCGCTCGACTTCGAGCTCGGTCCGCGCGGCCGCCGCGAACGCGGCTTGCCGGTCCGAGACGGGCTCGCGAGCTTCCTCCCACCGATTCTGGACCACTTTGTCCGTCCTCTTTCTCACGCTCGGTCTCACGGCGACGTTCGTCACACGTTACGACAACTGGCGGAAGATGTCTGCCTTCGAACAGGTCCGGTCCAATTTCGTTCGCCTCACACCGACGGCACGCGCGTACACGGCGCGGTCGACCCGTGCCGAACCCGATCCCGGTCGTCCGACCGGTCGCCCCTCACCGGCCGTCCTGTCGAGCCCGTCGAGGCAGGACCGTCCGGCAGCCCTTGCGAAGATCGTCGGCGAACGTGGCCACGGGCGAACGTCACCCACCTTCGCGGTCGCTGGCTCTCCATGCTCCAAGCGTCCTTCCCGCGCCGTTCGCACTGCCCGCCGATCGTAGTGATTCTCGACATAGATCTCAAGCAAAGCCACAGGCGGCCAGACCGCCGCGGGAGCAAAACCGCAGTTTCGGGCCACGCGGCGGCCGCGCTCTCCACCGCAATTGTGTTATCATGATTCGGCGCGATCGAGCTTCGAGAGAGGTGCATCGTGACATCCAGCGCCGCATCCAGTGGCCGAACGCCCGGGCGAAGGTCACGGTCGCAGCAGGTCGCCGCCGAACTCGAGTCGCAGATACTCAGCGAACGGCTGCCCCCTGGAACTCGGCTGGCCCTGCGCACCGAGCTCATCACACGGTTCTCCGCCAGCGCACCGGTGATCAACGAGGCGCTGCGGATCCTGCGCGAGCGCGACCTCGTCACCGTGAAACCCGGCCCGAAGGGTGGTGTGTTCGTCGCCAATCCACCGCCGCAGGTCAGGCTCGGCGGGATCGACTTGTGGTTCCAGGGCCTGAGCGTGGAGCCCGAACAGCTCTTCGAAGCGCGCCGCTACCTGGACCAGGTGTTCGCGACGGTCGCGTTGCAGCGAGCGACACCGGAGGACGTCCGGGCTATGGAATGGTCACTCGACGAAATGCGGTCGGCGGAACACGACCCTCGCTCCTGGCTCGGCGCCACGATGCGCCTGCACCTGAACATCGCCCGGGCCTCGCGCATCGAGGTCCTCGTCGGGCTCTACCAGACCATCGTGACCACCCTGACCGCGACGATGACCAAGGCCGATTTCGTCGCCGGGCTCGACGAACGCCGGCGCCACAACTTCGAGCTGCACGCCGGCATCGTCACCGCCATCCGCGAGCGCGACACCCTCACCCTGGAGAAGCTGATGGCGTTGCACGAAAACGACATGGTTCGAGTCGCCTGATTTCTCGGTCGCCCCCACACCTTCGCTGGGGTAGCGCGACCCGGCGTCGATCCTGCTCTCCGGGATCGAAGCGGGCTCGCCCCCTGCGCGAGCCCGCCCGAAGGTCACCCGAGTTCGCGGCGGGCGTAGCCGGCGAAGGTGGTCGGTTCGCGGCCGAGCAGCCAGCGCAGCACGTTCGGGTTGCCGAGGATTCCGTAGCGGTCGTACTGGTTGATCAGCCGGGTGAAGCCGTCGATCGTGTAGTCGGGCGCGTCCGCCGGCAGCACGGCCTCGATGGGCACCTGTTCGGCGTGCACCGGGGCGCCGCTCACGCTGGTGAGAGTTTCGGCCACATCGTGGCCGGTGAGGATGTCGGCGGCACACGGTTCGAGGTCGCCCACCGGTGCTCCCGCGGCGCGGCCAGAACGGTGGCGACGACGGCGCCCACGTCCGCGAGATCGACGAACGACAGTGGCCTGTCCAGCGAGTAGGGCTGCCGGAACCGGCCGCTCTCCACGCACTCCCGCACGTTCACGTTCTGCATGTAGTGCATGGGCTGCAGAATCGTGAACGGCAACCGCGAGGCCAGCAGGTGCCGCTCGACCGCGAGCTTGGCCTGGTGGTTGAGCAGCGGTTCCAGCTGCGGATGGGTGACCGAGCGGCCGCGTCGATGACATTCTGGCCCATGGTGATCTCGCGTGGGTCCATCGGCGGTCCGATGGACGACCGCGTCGCACCCCTCGACCGCGGCCGGTAGTGCTCGCCAAGGCCGCCCGAAACCCCTACGTCACACACCAGGACGAGTTCTCCACCTCGACGGGGTCCCGATCATCCCGCCGATGCGGCCGGCGACCGGGCGGGCGACCTGGGCGACCGTGATGTCACCGGACTCGGCGGACTGGGCCGGGCAGCGAGGGTACAAGCTGTGCACCGCCTTCTTGCCGACCCCGGCGGCCGCCGGACACACCGTCGACCCGACCATGCTGGGCCTGCGGCGGCGGGTGTTCGTCGCCGCCTCCGACGCCGAAGCGCGGGAGAAGTACGAGGCGAGCGGGGACAAATTCGCCGCCTTCGCCGGCCGGCAGCCCCAGAACCTGGACAGCGAAATCCGCAGCAGGGTCATGCATCCCGACGACTTCGCCATCGGATCACCCTCGACCGTGGCCGAAAAACTGATCGAGCAGTGCCGCGCCGGAGGGTACGGCGCGGTGATCGCCTTCACCGACTTCGCCCAGTTCACCCACGAGGACCTGGTGCGCTCACACGAACTACTCGGCCGCGAGGTCGCGCCACTGCTGCGAGCGGCCGAGGTCGGCCCGGGCGCCACGGTATGACCGACGAGGAGAACCCCACGATGACCGCGACACAAGCCCACGATCGATCCCGCCCTGCCAGCCCTCCCGGAACCGGTCCGCGGACCGGTCTCGGACTCCCCCGCCGCGGCACTCGCCGTCGCCGACCACGCCGGAGCGAGCGGTGACTCACTCGCCGACCTCGCCCGCACCGCTTTCGCCCATGGCAACCAGCAGGCCACGTTGGCGCTCGCCCTCGTCACCGCAGCCGGCGCAGCGGCGGCACTGGCTGCTCCCGGCCCCAGCCGGAAGCAGCGCCGCTCCTGAAGCCGGACATCACCGGGAGGCGCACGACTCCCCAGGCCGGGGCCACGCCTGGCGAGCGCGTGTTCCCCGGACGGATCATTCCGCGTCGCGTGCGTGACCGTGCCGCACCGGGCGCGGGCATCCGTTCCACTCCCTCAAGGGGTATTCCTCTGCCCCTTTGGGGAGGAATACCGCGACCCGGGTGTCAGCCAGGCCACGGGGAGGCGACAATCGGCCGAACAGAGCAGGATGCCGCCCCCTGGGAGACGAGCGAGGAGACGGCTGTGAACAACGGTGTTCCGTCGAGTCCCGTCCGCATGACCCTCGAGCCGGCCGAGGAGGTGCTGCGCCGCGCACGGGAGATCCTGCGCGTGGTGGCGAAGGTGACCGGCGAAGCGGATCTCGCCGGGCACACCCTGACCCGCGATCTGCCCTCCACCGAAGCCGGGCTGCGGGCCGCGGAACAGGTGGTCATCCGGGACCTGGTGGCGGGCGGCGGCACCGACCCGGCGCGGCTCGCCGCGCTGCTGACCCAGCTCGGGGGCACTCTGGCCTCGGTACGGGACAGCAGGCTCGCGGTGCGGACCGCGGCCATGGCCGACCTGCACCACAGCCTCGCCAGGCTGCGAGCGACGACCTCGCTGCAGGAACTCGCCCAGCGGGTGCCGGCCGAGCTGAACCGCCTCGGGTACCGGCGCGCGTTGTTCTCCCGCCTGTCCGGGCCGGCGTGGAGCCCGCGCTCGGCCTACACGCACGACGACCCGCAACTGGCCGAGGATCTCGTGCGCATCGGGACCGCCATCCCTGGGCAGATCGGCCGTGAACTGCCGGAGACCGAGGTGGTGCGCACCCGCACCCCGGTCCTGGTGGACGACGCCCAGCACAATCCACGGGTGCACCACCGGCTGATCAACCTGGCCCGCACGCTGGACTACGTCGTCGCCCCCCTCGTGACGCGGGGCGAGGTGGTCGGGCTGGTGCACGCGGACCAGCACGTGGAGCACGACCACGTCGACGAGTTCGACCTGCGCCTGCTCGGTCTGTTCGCCGAGGGGCTGGGATGCGTGTTCGAGCGGGTCGTGTTCGCCGAGCAGCTGCGGTTGATGCGGGAGCGGATGCGTGAGGTCGACGACCTGCTCGACGGGTACCCGGTCACGCCTCAGCCGGAGCGGTCACGCCCGGCGGATCCGCTCGAGCAGTACGAGGGACCCTTCGCCGAGCTGACGCGCCGGGAACTGGACGTCTTGCGGCACCTCGTGCTCGGCGAGAGCAACAGCCAGATCGCCGCCGAGCTGTTCATCTCCCCCGGCACCGTGAAGACCCACGTCAAGAACGTGCTGCGCAAGCTCGGCGCCGCCAACCGCGCCGAGGCGACCGCGCGCTACCACGAGCTGATGCAGCGGCACCGGTAGACGCGAACCAGGGGGAGAACCGGGGAGAGAAAACTCTTCCTCCGGGGTGATGCACGACACGTCCCGTTGGCCCAAAGATTGGACCGAACGTGCAACGCTGCCGTCTTCCCTGGAGGGATACATGACCACCACGCCCGAGCTGTCCACCCGCCCGATCCCGGACGAGATCGCCAGGCAGGTCGTCCTGCCGGAGGGTCACCGACACGACGGGCCGCTGTTCGAGGCCTACCGGTGGCTGCGGGAGAATAACCCGCTGGGCCAGGTGAAGGTCGAGGGTTACGACCCGGTCTGGCTGGTGACCAAACACGCCGACATCATGGAAATCGAGCGCCAGCCGCACGTGTTCACCAGCGGCGGCGGTGACGAGCCCGGTTCGCACAACCCGATCCTGCAGAACCAGGCCGGGGACGCCTTCACCAAGCAGCTCACCGGCGGCAGTCTGCGCATCCTGGACACGCTGACCTACCTGGACCCGCCCGAGCACACCGAGATCAAGGACATCGCCAACAACTGGTTCCGCCCCGCGAACCTGAAGAAGTGGGAGGACCGGATCCGGACCCTGGCGAAGGAGGCGATCGCCAAGTACCTCCACAGCGGCGCCAACGACATCGACTTCGTCCAGGAGTTCGCGCTCTACTACCCCCTGCACGTGATCATGAGCCTGTTCGGTGTGCCCGAAGAGGACGAGCCGCGAATGATGACGCTGACGCAGGAGTTCTTCGGCACCGCCGACCCGGACGCCCAGCGCGCGGACGTCGAGCCGCTCACCCCGGAGGCCGCCGCGAAGCAGTGGTCGGCCGCGATCGCCGACTTCTACGCCTACTTCGACAAGCTGGTCGAGGACCGGCGTGCGAATCCGCGCGACGACCTGGCGACGATCATCGCGCAGGCGAAGGACGGCAACGGTGAGTACTACCGCAAGGAGTTCGCCTACGGCTGGTTCATCGCGATCGCGACGGCCGGCCACGACACGACGTCCAGCACGATGGCCGGCACCATCGAGGCGCTGGCCCAGTTCCCCGATCAGCTCGCCAAGGTCCAGCAGAACTCCGCCCTGATCCCGGACCTGGTGAACGAGGGCCTGCGGTGGGTGTCGCCGGTCAAGCAGTTCACCCGGCAGGCCACCCAGGACTACGTGCTGCGCGGGCAGCAGATCCGCACCGGCGACCGGTTCATGCTGCTGTACCAGTCGGCCAACCGCGACGCCGACGTCTTCGACGAGCCGGACACCTTCCGCCTGGACCGCAAACCCAACAAGCACATCGCCTTCGGCTACGGCCCGCACATGTGCATCGGCCAGCACCTGGCCAAGCTCGAGCTGCGGATCATGTTCGAGGAGCTGCTGCCGCTGATCAAGAGCGTCCAGGTGACCGGCGAGCGCAAGTCGGTGGTGACCAACTTCGTCGGGGGGCTCAAGAAGCTGCCCGTGCGCCTGGAGCTGACGTGAGCCGCGTCCTGATCGTCGGCGCCGGTCACGCCGGCGCCACCCTGGCCGGCCTGCTGCGTCAGGCCGGCCACCGGGGGCCGATCGAACTCTTCGGCGACGAGCTGGACCTGCCCTACCACCGGCCGCCGCTGTCGAAGAAGTTCGCCGAGGGCGAGCTCGAACAATGGCTGCGGCCGGCGGAGTTCTACCGGGAGCAGGACATCACGGTCCGGCTCGGTGAGCACGTCGTGACGATCGACGGGGACGGCCGCCGGGTGCGGACCGCCTCGGGCGAGTTCCACAACTACGACCACCTCGTCCTGGCGACCGGGGCCGAGCCACGGGCCCTGCCGGTGCCCGGCGCGGACCTCGCCGGCGTCGTGTCGCTGCGGACGCTGGCCGACGCCCGGGTGTTGCGCAAATGCCTCGAAGAGCGGCTCGGGCTGGCCGTCGTCGGCGGCGGTTACATCGGACTGGAGGTCGCCGCGGTCGCCCGGTCCCGCGGGGTCGACGTGACGGTCGTCGAACGGGAGGAGCGGGTGCTCGCCCGCGTCGCCAGCCCGCGGCTGTCGGAGATCCTCGCCGCACACCACCGGCGGCAGGGCACGCGGATCATCACCGGAGCCGAGGTCACCCGGATCGACGGAGCCGACGGGCGGGTCCGGGCGGTCGTCCTCGGTGACGGCACGGAGATCCCGTGCGAGGCGGTGCTGGTCGGCGTCGGCGCGGTGCCACGCGACCGGCTGGCCGCCGACGCGGGACTGCTGTGCGCGCAGGGTGTCGTCGTCGACGAACACGCCCGCACCAGCGACCCGCGCATCCTGGCGATCGGGGACGTCACCCGGCGGCCGCTGGGCACGGGCGCGCTGGTGCGCCTGGAAAGCATCCCGAGCGCGACCGAGCAGGCCAAGCAGGCCGTCGCCACCATCACCGGGGCGCCGCCGGTCGCCGCCGAGGTGCCCTGGTTCTGGTCCGACCAGTTCGACCTCAAGCTCAAGATCGCCGGGCTCGTCCCGGCCACCCCGCACACGGTCGTCCGCGGGGATCCCGCCACCGGCCGCTTCGCCCTGTTCCACCACCACGGCGGCATGGTCACCGCCGTCGAATCGGCCAACTCCCCCGCCGAGTTCATGGCGGGCAAGAAGTTCATCGCGTCCCGCACCCGGATCGACCCGGCAAGGCTGGCCGACGGGGCGGTCCCGTTGCGCGACGCCATCGTCCACTAACTACGGAGCACCACCATGCCCAAGGTCACCTACGAGCTGCCCGACGGAACCACACACGCGCTCGACGTCCCGAGTGGACAGAGCGTGATGGACGGCTCCGTGCGCAACAACCTGCCCGGCATCGTCGCCGAATGCGGCGGCAGCTGCTCGTGCGCCACCTGCCACGTGTTCGTCGAGGAGGGCGCGTCCTGCTTCGACGAACCCACCGACGAAGAGCGCGAGCTCCTCGAATACGCCGAGGGCGCGCGGCCGAACTCGCGCCTCTCCTGCCAGCTGGTCCTCACCGACGTCTGCGAGCACGTGCGCGTCACGGTCCCCGACACCAACGGCTGAGCCCCCTCTCCCCGGACAAAGGAGTTCGACATGGACATCACCGCCGCGGTGGCCACCGAGATCGGTGGCTCGTTCACCCTGCAACAGCTGACCCTGGCCGATCCCCGGCCCGACGAAGTCGTGGTGGAGATCGCCGGCGTCGGGCTGTGCCACACCGACCTCGCCGCCAAGGACGGCCACCTCCCGTTCCCGCTGCCCGGTGTCTTCGGCCACGAAGGCAGCGGCGTCGTGACGGCGGTGGGCAGCGCCGTCACCAAGGTCGGCGTGGGCGACAAGGTGGTGCTCAGCTTCGACAGCTGCGGCGACTGCCGCGAGTGCCGCCGCAACGAGCCCGCCTACTGCCAGAACTTCATGGCGTACAACTTCGGCGGCGCCCGCCAGGACGGCAGCAGCCCGCTCAGCCGCGACGGCGAGCCGGTCGGGTCGGCGTTCTTCGGCCAGTCCTCCTTCGCCACGCACGCCCTGGCCCGGGAGCGCAACGTGGTGAAAGTGCCCGACGACGCACCGCTGGCGGTGCTCGGCCCGCTCGGCTGCGGGGTCCAAACGGGCGCGGGTGCGGTGCTCAACTCCCTGGACTGCCGGCCCGGCTCGTCACTGCTCGTGCTGGGCGGCGGTTCCGTCGGGCTGTCGGCGGTGCTGGCCGGCGTGGTCCGGGAGCTGAGCCGCATCATCGTCGTCGAGCCGCACGCCGGACGACGGGACCTCGCGCTGTCCCTGGGCGCCACCGACGTGATCGACCCCGCGGCCGGCCCGCTGCCCGAGCAGGTGCGGGCGATCGTCCCCGACGGCGCGGACCACGCGATCGACACCACCGGGATCGCCGACGTCCTCCAGCAGGCCATGCTGGCGCTGGCCCACCGCGCCAAGGTCGGCATCATCGGGGTGCCCTCCGACCCCGAGGCCGCGCTCGCCCTGAACCTCATCCAGGCGCAGGTGCTGGGCGTGCGGGTGATGGGCATCGTCGAGGGCGACAGCGATCCCGACGTGTTCGTTCCCGAACTGCTCGAGCTGCACCGGACCGGGCGGTTCCCGTTCGACAAGCTCGTCACCACCATGCCGTTCGCCCAGATCAACGAGGCCGTCGCCGCCCAGCACCGGGGCGACGCGGTCAAGATCGTGCTCGTCCCCGAGGAGTCCCGATGACCATCGACTACGACCGCCTCTACCTGGCCGGACAGTGGACCGCGCCCGCTACGCGGGGACGCATCGACGTGCACTCGGCGAGCACCGAGGAGCTGCTCGGCAGCGTGCCCGAAGGCGCGGAGGCGGATGTCGACGCGGCGGTCGCCGCCGCGCGCCGCGCCTTCGACGACCCCGCCGGCTGGTCCCGCTGGGATCCGCAACAACGCGCCGAGGTGCTCGAACGGTTCGCCGTGGCCCTGGAGAAGCGCGCGGCGGAGACCGCCCGGCGGGTGACGATCCAGAACGGCATGCCGATCTCCCTGGCGCAGCAGTTCGAAGGCGGGTTCCCGCCGGTGCTGCTGCGCTACTTCGCCGGCCTGGTCACGGGGAACCCGCAGGAAGAGACCCGGCCGGGCATGCTCGGCGGCAGCTCACGGGTGATCCGGGAGCCGATCGGGGTCGTCGCCGCCATCGTGCCGTGGAACGTCCCGCAGGCGATCACCTTCCTCAAGCTGGCGCCCGCGCTGGCCGCGGGATGCACGGTGGTGCTCAAGCCCGCGCCGGAGACGGTGCTCGACGCGATGCTGATGGCCGAGGCCGCCGCGGAGGCCGGACTGCCCGAGGGCGTGCTGAGCGTCATCCCGGGCGGGCGCGAGCTGGGCGCGTACCTCATCGGGCACCCGGGTGTGGACAAGGTGTCGTTCACCGGGTCCACCGCGGCGGGACGGTCGATCGCCGAGACCTGCGGGCGGTTGCTGCGGCCGGTGACGCTGGAACTGGGCGGGAAGTCGGCCGCGATCGTCCTGGACGACGCCAGGTTGTCCGAGACCATCGAGAGCTTCTTCGCCGCCACGCTGCTGAACAACGGCCAGATCTGCTGGCTGGGCACCCGGGTGCTGGCCCCGCGGGCGCGCTACGGGGAAGTCGTGGACACCATCACCGACCTGGCCCGCTCGCTCGCCGTCGGCGATCCGCTGGACGAGGGCACCCAGGTCGGGCCGCTCGTGTCCGCCCGCCAGCGGGACCGGGTCGAGTCCTACATCGCCAAGGGCCTGGGTGAGGGCGCGCGCCTGACGGCGGGTGGCGGGCGGCCATCCGGGCTCGACCGCGGCTGGTTCGTGGAACCGACGGTGTTCGCCGACGTGGACAACCAGCACACCATCGCGCAGGAGGAGATCTTCGGGCCGGTGCTGTCGGTGATCCCGTACGGGGACGAGGACGAGGCCGTCGCGATCGCCAACGCGAGCGAGTACGGGCTCGGCGGCACCGTGTGGACGGCGGATCCGGACCGCGGCGAAGCCGTGGCCCGGCGGGTGGCGTCGGGAACGATCGGTATCAACGCCTACGCCAACGATCCGACCGCGCCCTTCGGCGGCATCAAGTCCAGCGGCATCGGCCGCGAGCTCGGCCCCGAGGGCCTGCACTCCTACCAGGTCTCCAAGACCATCTACCTGGACTCCACGAAGGGGTAGGCAGGCTCCCCACAAAGGGGTAAATCCCGCTTCCCCGCACCGTCCACGGCGGCGGCACCCTTGATAACGCTCGTTCACACCCCTACATTCGGGGCAGCAGCGGGCGCCCAGGGTGCCGCCGCAGTTCTTCTTCGATGACGAAAGGATCTCGGGTCCATGGACGACTTCACCGACATCACGTACAAGGTCGACAACGGCCTCGCGTGGATCACGATCAACCGGCCCGAGCGGTACAACTCCTTCCGCGCGCGGACCGTCGACGAGCTGGTCAAGGCGTTCAAGCAGGCCTGGAACAGCAACGAGGTCGGCGTCATCTGCCTGACCGGCGCCGGCGAGAAGGCGTTCTGCACCGGTGGTGACCAGAAACAGCGTGCCGAAACCGGCGACTACGGCCCATCGGACTCCGGCCTGTTCGAGATCGACGCGCTGCACCACGTCATCCGCGACGTGCCCAAGCCGGTGATCGCGGCGGTGAACGGCTTCGCCATCGGCGGCGGGCACGTGCTGCACGTGCTGTGCGATCTCACCATCGCCGCGGACACCGCGGTTTTCGGCCAGAACGGGCCGCGCGTGGGCTCGTTCGACGCCGGGTTCGGCACCGGCTACCTCGCCCGCATCCTCGGCGAGAAGCGGGCGCGCGAGGTCTGGTTCCTGTGCCGCCGCTACACCGCCGCGCAGATGGAGAACTGGGGCCTGGTCAACAAGGTCGTCCCCGCGGCCGACCTGCACGCCGAGGTGCGGGCGTGGGCCGACGAGATCCTGGCCCTGTCCCCCACCGCACTGAAGGTGCTCAAGCAGTCGTTCAACACCGACACCGAGCAGTTCGCCAGTGTCGGGCAGATGGCGTACTCGCACCTGAAGATCTTCGGCGAGTCCGCGGAGGCGCAGGAGGGCATCAAGGCGTTCAACGAGAAGCGGAAGCCGGACTTCTCCGCCTTCCGCGGCAACTGATAACGGTCGTTCACAATGCGGTTCACCCAAGAACAAGAGGAGTTCGCCGCCGCGGTGCGCGCGTTCTGCGACCGCGAGTGCCGCACACTCGCGCAGCGGGACGCGCTCACCGAGGGCGGCACCCTCGCCAACAGCCCGGAAATCCTGCGCAAGCTGGCCGCGCACGGCTGGCTCGGGGTGTCGATCCCCGAGGTCTACGGCGGGGCCGGGGCGGGCATGGTCGAGGAGTGCCTGTTCCTCGAGGAGACCTCACGCGGCCTGGCGCCGATCACGGCGTACTCGACCGGTCTGACCGCGGCGCAGACGTACCTGCGCTACGGCACGGAGGAGCAGAAGAAGGAGATCCTCGGCGGCCTGTGCGCGGGCGAGGTCGAGGCGATCGCGCTGTCCGAACCGGGCGCGGGCTCGGACCTGGGCTCGGTGCGCATCAAGGCGGCTCTCGACGGCGACCACTACGTGGTCAACGGCCAGAAGACGTGGACGTCGGCCGCGCACATCGCCAAGCACATCCTGCTGCTGGCCCGCACCGACTCGAGCGGGCCGAAGCACCAGGGGCTGACGCTGCTGATCGTGCCCACCGACGTGCCGGGCCTGGAGATCCGCGGCATCCAGACGATGGAGCCGCGGACGGTCAACGACCTGTTCTTCACCGATGTGCGGGTCCCGGTCTCTAGCGTCGTGGGCGAGGCGGGACAGGCGTGGAAACACCTGATGCGCGGCCTTTCCGTCGAGCGGCTCATCATCGCGACCATGTCGCTGGGCGCGGCGGAGCGGTCGCTGGACGACGTGCTCGCCTATGTCAAGGAGCGGGAACAGTTCGGCCGCCCGATCGGCAGCTTCCAGGCCATCCGGCATCGCATCGCCGACCTGGCCACCGAAATCGCCTACGCGAAGGCGTTCGTCTACGACGTCGCCGCGCGGATCGACGCCGGCGAGGAGGACCAGCTGGCGCGGGAAGGGTCGATGGCGAAGCTCAAGTGCACCGAGATCGCCAAGAACACTGCCCTGGAGGCGATGCAGATGATGGGCGGCTACGGCTACGCCCGCGAGTACGGCATGGAGGGCCAGGTGCGCAAGGCGCTGGCGCCGCCGATCTACGGGGGCACCAACGAAATCCAGCGCGAGATCATCAGCAAGAGCTTCGGTCTGTAGGAGAGGGACATCGCATGGCATCGACGAGGAAGTCCGTGTTCGCCCCCGATCTGCTGGAGGGCAAGCGGGTCCTGATCACCGGTGGCGGTACCGGTCTCGGCCGTGGTGTCGCCCGCCACCTCGCCGACCACGGGGCGCAGGTGCACCTGTGGGGCCGGCGGGAGTCGGTGCTGGCGGAGGCCGCCGCCGAGGCCGGCAAGCCGGGCGCGGTGCACTACCAGACCGTGGACGTGCGCAAGGCCGACCTGGTCGACGCGGCGATGGACGAAATCTGGTCCGCGCACGGCCCGCTGACGGGCGTGATCAACAACGCCGCGGCCAACTTCATCGCGCCGACGAAGACGCTGAGCGCGCGTGGCTTCGAGGCGGTCAGTTCGACGGTGATGAACGGGTCGTTCAACACCACGCACGCCGCGGGCCGGCGTTGGATCGAGCAAGGCCTGCCGGGGGTGGTGCTGTCGACGCTGACGACGTGGGTGTGGAGCGGTTCGGCGTTCGTGGTGCCCTCGGCGATGGCCAAGGCGGCGGTGCACGCGATGACCATGTCGCTGGCCGTCGAATGGGCCAAATACGGAATCCGGCTCAACGCCCTGGCCCCGGGGCCCATCCCGACGGACTACGCGTGGGAGATGCTGAACCCGACGGACAAGAGCGCGGTGGGCGCGACGCAGGCGGACCAGGTGCCGATGGGCCGCATGGGCACGGTCGAGGAGCTGGCGAACCTGACGATCTTCCTGCTGTCCGACGCCTGCGACTACCTGACCGGCGAAACGATCGCGATGGACGGAGGGCAGCGGCTGGCGGGCCCCGGCACGTTCGCCGGACTGACGTCGCTGTCCGACGAGGACTGGGCGGAGATCCGGGAGAAGAGCCAGGCGGCGAGCGCGGCGGCGAAGGCGCAGCGGACCGTCTGATCGGTACGGAAACAGGGGGCCACCTCGGCGACAACATCTCGAACATCGCCACCACCGCCTACAACCCGTACCGCGCCGAGATCGAC